>NZ_JBFAKK010000002.1:0-138744 GCF_040655735.1 Phytomonospora sp. NPDC050363 | reverse complement strand
CGCCGGCAGAGACTCCCACGGCTGCCTTCGTTCAACCCGCCATGCCGTGGCCCTCACCACCGCCGTCCCTCCCACCGGCCCGTCTCTCCCCGCTCGCTCCGCCCGGCACCTCCAGGAACCGGCTCACAGCAGCACTCGGCCCACCGCACCTCCCCTCGGCACAACCCCACACCCCGCAGCTTCGTCGTCGGCCGCTCATCCACGCCACCGCGAATCGCCCGTCACAGGCTTTTGGCAGGCACTGCCAAAGCACCCGCCTTTCTCTCGCACACCACGCCGCAACCGCGCCACCGTCAGCCGTCTGGCGCCGGCAACCGACGACGCCTTCGAGGCACAAAACCGGATCCGCCGGCGATATCCCGCCGCCGCCCGGCCGCGCCGGGCTCCGTGGGGTGGGTGGCCGCAGCCGTCGCCGGCGGCGGGCAGCATCGTCGGGCGCGGCGCGTAGGCCGGACATCCCCCATCTAGTTCCCGCCATTTGCCGAAAATGGCCCAGAAGCTCTCCCCTCCGGGCACCCTCGCGCTTCGGGCCATGCCGCCTTTGATCCGTAACCCCACGGCACAGCGGCCCTGCGGCTCGCAACCGCCCGCACCGCCCGCACCGCCCGCACCGCCCGCAACAGTCCAGCCGCATGCGTTCACCGTGCTCGCCGCTCCCACCGGCCGCGTCGGCCGGGCTTCATGCCACACCCACTCTCCCCGCCTCTTTCGCCCCGCCGCCCACCCCGGGGCATGCCACCCGCACCGATACCGCCGGACGGGCACTCACCACCACCGACCCCCCGCCGACCGTCCGCACTCACACATCGCCCGCGCGTCGAGCCTTCAGGCCTCCGCCGCCCGCAAGCCCCTCTCCCCTCTCCCCGCCCCCCAGTTCCCCATCTCCATCGCACCCGCGGACAACCCGTGCGCCACCCACGCCCCTCCCTTTGGTGCCCACCGCCCGCCCAACCCCGCCCCGCCTACCGCCGCCCCACCCAACCCCGCCCCTCTCCTCCCTCATCCCCACCCACCGCCACCTCTCCATCACCCACCGCAAGGCCCACTCCTCCCCGCCGACCCGCCATCTCCATCACCCGATCGGCCCGACCGGCCGCCCATAAGGGCAGCCCTCCTCGGCCACCCGTCCGGGGCCGGAAGGCCGCTCAACCCCCGAAAACGCCGCCCAAAACTCACCCGATCGGATGTATCTGGCGCGGTTCATGCCCGAAAGGCCCTCGAAACCCCTCCCGGAGAGTCCGCGTTGAGTGCACGGATAGTCCCCGAATGCATGCTGGCGACCTGGCTTTGCGACAAATATTCAGCCGGGGAGGCGAACATGAGCCGGGTATCTGTCTACCTACACGCAAACGACCCCATCTGCCGCGCGGGACTGGCGAGTCAGCTCCGACCGCGACCTGAGGTCCTCGTTCTCGACGAGGAGGAATGCTCCGGAGCCGAAGTCGGCGTCGTCGTCAGCGACACCGTCGACCCCGAGTCCCTGCGGGCCATGCGCTCACTGCGCTGCCTCGGCATCCCGCGACTCGTCGTGGTCGCCGGCCGCATCGACGAGGCTGATCTGGTCAACGTGATGGAGGTCGGCGTCGCGGGGGTCGTGCGCCGTTCGGAGGCGACCGCCGACCGCCTGGTCTCGGTCATCACCTCCGCCGCGGTCGGCGAAGGCGCCGTTCCGCCGGACCTGCTCGGGCGGCTGCTCACCCAGGTCGGCCGCCTGCAGCGCCAGGTCCTCGGCCCGCGCGGCCTGGCCTTCTCGGGCCTCGCCGACCGCGAGATCGAGGTCCTGCGCCTGGTCGCCGAGGGCCTCGACACCGCCGAGATCGCCCGCAAGCTGGCCTACTCGGAGCGCACCATCAAGAACGTCCTCCACGACGTCACCAGCCGGCTGCAGCTGCGCAACCGGGCCCACGCCGTGGCCTACGCGCTGCGCAACGGGCTGATCTGATGATCCACGAGGTCGACGAGGCGCTCCGCAAGCTCATCCGGGACGAAGCGCTCGCGGGCACCGACATCGAGGTCGCCTTCGAGGCTCCGACGAAGGACTGGGCCGCGCGGCGCAACGCGCCCACCGTGAACCTGTACCTGTACGACATCCGCGAGGACATGCGCCGCAAGCAGCGCGGGCTGCTCAACGAGTACCGCCACGACGGCACCGTCGCGGCCCGCCACATGCCCCCGCGGCACATGAAGCTGTCCTACCTGCTGACCTCATGGACCCAGCGCCCCGAGGACGAGCACCGCCTGCTCTCGCTGCTGCTGCTCGGTTTCCTCAAGTACGAGGCGGTCCCGCCGCGCCTGCTGACGGGATCGCTCGAACTCCTGGGACTCCCGGTCCCGATGACGGTGGCCCTGCCACCGCCGGAGGACCGCGCGTTCGCCGACGTGTGGACCGCCCTGGGGGGCGAGCTGAAACCGTCGCTGGACGTCGTGGTGAGCGCCCCGATCGAGACCGGCCGCCGTTTCACCGCCGGCCCGCCCGCCGAAGGCGGTATGGCGCTGCGCGTGGAGGGCGACGAAGAGGTCGCGCACCAGGTCCTCGAACCCGACGAGGTCATCGACGCCCCGCGCGTCGCCATGCGGCGAGAGCGGCACCGCTCGTGACGGCACACGGTCGGCACCTCCTGGAACGCCTGGCGTCACTGGAGGAGCGGATCCGGGCGGCGGTGGGCGCGCGCCGGATGACCGACCCGAACCCCGACGACCCGTTCCGCGGGCTGTACCTGTCCGACGCGACGGTCGACGCGCTCCTCGACGACCGTCGCGGGCCCTACGAGGAACCGGCCGACGGCGACGCCGAGGCCGGTTCCCGCCTGGCACGACTGGCGACCGGCGCTCGACTGTCCCCTTTGGATGTCGAGTTGCTGCTGGTCGCCGTCGCGCCGGACGTGGACAGCCGCTTCGAGCAGTTCTACGGCTACCTCAACGACGACGTGACCCGCCGCCGAGCGACGACGGGCCTCGCGCTGCGCCTGTGCGGCCGTCCGGAGGCCGACGCCGAGGGGCGTTCGCGCCTCGCGGCGGGCGCGCCCCTGATCCGCACCGGCCTGCTCACCGTCGACGAACCCGAGCGGCCGTTCCTCTCGCGCACCCTGCGCGTGCCCGACCGGACGATCGCGCACCTTCTCGGCGACGACCTCCCCGACCCCGACCTGGCCGGCGTGCTGTTCGCCGACGACATGCGCGCGCTACCATCCACAAAGGACAGCGCGCGACTGGCTCGCGCCCTGGCCAACGGGATCCGGCTCGTCTACGTCCACGAACGCACCGGCGCCAGCGGACTGGCGTGCGCGGCGGCGGCGTTCGAGGAGGGCGGCCTCGGCATCATCGGCGTCGACGCCGAAAGGCTCGCCACACTCCAGGACGCACCGGCGCTGATCCGCGCGATCGTCCGCGAGGCCGTCATGCGCGGCTGCGGTGTCGCGTGCGGACCGGTCGACGGCCTGACGCCGACGGTGGTCCTCGAAGCCTTCGCCGACGTGCCCGTTCCCTTGGTGCTGTGGGGAACCGGCGGCTGGGATCCCCGCTGGAGCCAGCGCCCGCCACTCCAGTGCGACGCCTTCGCCCTGTCGGCGGCGCAGCGTGCGACCCTCTGGCGTGAAGCCCTCGACGGCCGCGTCGCGCCCCACGTCGACGCCGCCGCCGCGACCGCGCACTTCGTCCTCGGCGCCCTCGCCGTCCGCCGGGCCGCCGACGCCGCCGACGTCGCCGCCCGCTGCGACGACACGACCGTCGACATCGGACACCTGCGCTACGGCGCTCGGGGCCAGAACGCCGCGGGCCTGGAAAGACTCGCCCGCCGCATCGAGCCGACCGTCGAGTGGAAGGACCTCGTCCTCCCCGAGAACGTCCTCGCCGGGTTGCGCGAACTTGCCGCCCGCGCCCGCCACCGCGACACCGTCCTCGGCGAGTGGAAGATGCGACCGGGCGGCGGCCGCGGCCGTGGCGTCACCGGCCTGTTCGCCGGCGACTCCGGTACCGGCAAGACGATGTCGGCCGAGGTCATCGCCACCGGCCTGGGCCTCGACCTGTACACCGTCAACCTCGCCACCGTCGTCGACAAGTACATCGGCGAGACCGAGAAGAACCTCGAACGCATCTTCACCGAAGCCGCCGGCGTCAACGGCGTGCTGCTCTTCGACGAGGCCGACGCCATCTTCGGCAAACGCTCGGAGGTCCGCGACGCCCACGACCGCTACGCCAACGTCGAAAGCGCCTACCTGCTGCAGCGCATGGAGACCTTCGACGGCCTGGCGGTGCTGGCCACCAACCTGCGCGCCAACCTCGACGAGGCGTTCACCCGGCGGCTCGACGTCGTCGTCGACTTCCCCGTCCCCGACGAACCGCTCCGGCACGCGCTGTGGCAACGATGCCTCGGCGACAAGCTACCCCGGTCGTCCGAAGTGGACCTCGACTTCCTGGCGAACTCCTTCGAGCTCGCCGGCGGCCACATCCGTTCCGCGGCGATCACCGCCGCCTACCTCGCGGCCGAGGCCGGACGCCCCGTCGTCATGCAGGACGTCATCGGCGCGGTCGCCCGCGAATACCGCAAACTGGGCCGCATGTGCCTTCCCCGCGAGTTCGGTCCGTACCTGGAGTTCGCGGCGGTGTAGCTGCCCTAACGGGCAACCCCGGTTGCCCGGACAGCAGGTCGGCCGCCCCTTGTCGCCGAGGGGCCGCCGACCGACGCTTCAATTGGATACGCGCGACCCGGGAGGGGACGACGACGATGCGTGGACACGAACACGGCTTCGAAGGCGAACAGAGCTTCCGCCCCAAGGGCGATCGCGTGGAGGCCACACCCGACCACGAGATGATGGGCCAGGCCGCCGTCAGCGGGCGGCCCGACGTGCTCGGGAGCCATGGTCTCCTCGGGCTCCAGCGCGCGGTCGGCAACGCCGGCGTCGGCGCGCTGATGGAGGAGGAGCGCTCCCCCGTTCACGACGTGATCGGGTCCGGCGGGAACGCACTCGACACCGACACCCGCGCCGACATGGAGGGCCGCTTCGGCGGCCAGGACTTCGGCGACGTGCGCGTCCACACCGACGGCGCCGCACACGAGTCGGCGAAGTCGGTGAACGCGCAGGCCTACACCGTCGGCTCGAACATCGTCTTCCAGCAGGGCAACTACAACCCCGGCTCCGACAGCGGCAAGCACATGCTCGCCCACGAGCTGACGCACGTCGTCCAGCAGCGCAGCGGTCCGGTCGACGGCACCGACACCGGCGGGGGCGTGAAGGTCAGCGATCCCGGTGACCGCTTCGAACGCGAGGCCAGCGCCAACGCCGACGCCGTCATGTCGGCCCCGGCGCAGACTCCCGCCGCCGCAACGGGTCCGGCCGCGGCCGTCCAGCGCTGCGGCGACGCCGGCCACTCGCACGGCGACGGCGACGGCGCCGACGTGCAGCGGGTCGTCGACGTGCAGCGCGAGGAGATCCCCGAGGAGGCCGAGCCGGAGCCGACCGCCGCGCAGACCTACGTGCAGCGCGAGGCCGAAGAGGAGAGCGAAGAGACCGGCTGAGCATCCACGGCCTGTGGACAACTCTGTGGATCGCGCCCGTCACAGACGAGCGGAAGGGCGGCTCCCCACCGGAGCCGCCCTTCTCAACGCCCGCCTCAAACCACGGCCACCCCGCCCACCAGGGACGTTTCCGCACCCAGCGCGGGGTAGTCGGTGTACCCCTCGTCGCCGCCGACGTACATGAGGTTCCCGCGCAACTCGTTCAGCGAAGCCCCGGCACTCAAGCGCTCCACCAGATCCGGGTTGGCCAGAAACGCGCGCCCCAGCGACACCAGGTCCGCCCCCGCCTCCAGCAACCGCTCCCCGGCCGCCTTCCCACCGTCGGCCGGAAGCCCTTCCCCGGGCAGGACCGGGTTCGCGATCAAGGTCCCCGCCCAGTTCGCCCGGATGGCGGCGAACACCGGATTGCCCGGATCGGCGTACACCACGTGCAAGTACGCCGGCCCGACCTCGGCGAGCGCGGGGACGAGCGCGTCGTAGATCTCGGCGGTGTCACCCTCCTCGATCCCGTTCACCGTCAGCCCCGGCGACACCCGCACGCCCACCCGGTCGGCGCCGATCGCGTCGACCACCGCGGCCACGACCTCGACGGTGAAACGAATCCGGTTGGCCACAGACCCGCCGTACTCGTCCGTGCGTTCGTTGCTGCCCCGCGCGAGGAACTGGTGCAGCAGGTACCCGTTCGCCGAATGCACCTCCACTCCGGCGAATCCGGCCTCGACGGCGTTGCGGGCCGCCGCGGCGAAGTCGGCGACCGTCGCCCGGATCTCATCGACGGTCATCTCCCGGGGCACCACCGTCGGCACGTGCCCGCCCTGAGTGAAGATCGTGCCCGGCAAGGCGATCGCCGAAGGGGCGACCGGCACGTGACCGCTGTTGTCGGGATGCCCGACACGGCCACCGTGCTGCAACTGGAGGAACATGCGCCCACCCGCAGCCCGCACCGCGTCGGTCACTCCCCGCCAGCCCGCCACGTGCTCGGGCCCGTAGATGGCGGCGGTGTTCGGATACGTTCGCCCGACCAGGTTGGGCGTGCTCGCCTCGGCGATGATCAGCCCCGCCGAAGCCCGCTGGGCGTAGTAGGTGGCCATGATCGGCTGGGCGACGCCGTCCTGGGACGCGCGAGTTCGCGTCATCGGCGCCATCACCAAGCGGTTGGGGAGGTCGAGTCCACCGATGCGGGCCGACTCGAAGAGGCTGGATTTCGCTGCCGTGTTCGTCATGCCGGTACCGTAAATCTTGACACCGGTGTCAGGTTCAAGGGCGAAGAGCGACGTTGTGAGGTACGGCATGCGAATCGGCGAACTGGCGAAGCGAACCGCGGTGAGCGAACGTTCCCTGCGCTACTACGAGAAGCAGGGACTTCTCGTCTCCACCCGCACCACCGGCGGGCACCGCGACTACAACGAACGGGCCGTCGACCGGGTCGTGCTCATCCAGGAACTTTTCGCCGCGGGCCTGCACAGCAAGAAGATCGGGCAGATCCTCCCCTGCATGCGCGACACCGACGGCGCCCCCTCCGAGATCGCGACCCCGCGGCTCGTCGGCGAGCTCGTGACCGAACGCGACCGCATCAACGGCCTGATCGCCGACCTGATCCGCTCCCGAGATGTCCTCAACGACGTGATCGACCGCGCCGCCGTCGTCATCGAGATCCCCGACTCGCCCCTGGCGGTGACCGCAGGCAGCCACCACAGCGCCCCGGCCGCAACCTAACCCCCACCACTCCCCGCCGCCCCCGACTCCCCGGCCCGCGGCTCCCCGGCCCGCGGCTCCCCGGCCCGCGACTCCTCTGCCCCCGACACCGGCTCCTCGATGGGGAACATCACCGGGCTGAGCAGATACTGCGCCCTCTCCGGCGACGGCTCGTTCGCCAGCCGCGGCGCGATCGCCCGCCGCATGTCCACGATCAGGTCGTCGAGCTCACCCGGACTGAGCCACACCGCGTGCTGCCGGTAGCCGACGCTGTCGGCCACCTCCTCCGTGCGATCCAAGTACGCGTTGAACTCCGCGATCAACGTCGCCATCGCCGCCGCGAAAATCCGCCGATGGTCCTGCCGCGACACCGCCGAGACCTCATCGGCGCTCACCGCCGCCACCTCCCGCCGCAGGCGGAAACGCCGCTCCACCGCCCCCCGCACCCGCTGTTCCCCCTCGACCTCCAGGACCCCGGCGTCGGCGAGCAGCCCGACATGCCGGTACACGGTCGCCTTCGAGACATCGGGCATGCGCTCGCAGAGTTCCGAGGTCGTAAGGGTCCGCCCGCCGGTCATGGCGTGCACGATGCGCAACCGCACGGGATGCGCGAGCAGTTCCAGCCTGTCCACCGCGGCATCATCTCACAGTGCAACCGTTCGCACCATGATACTGTTCGCAACTCATGAACAGTGACCCACAAGCCGCCGCCACCACCGCACAGGAGCACCCATGCCAACTCACCACCCCACCAACTCCGACGCCCCAACACCACCTCCGCTCGGCGAACACGTCACCGTCGACGGCCACCACCTCTCCGTCCACAAGTCCGGCACCGGCACCCCGAGCGTCGTCTTCCTCCCCGGCGCGGGCCTCACCGGCCTCGACTTCCTCGACGTCCACCAACAGATCGCCACCTCCACCACGTCGGTCGTCTACGACCGCGCCGGCACCGGCTGGAGCTCCGACGTCCCCCTTCCCCGCACCCCCGACCAGGTCACCGACGAACTCCGCGCCCTCCTCCACGCCGCCGACGTCCCGGCCCCCTACCTCCTGGTCGGCCACTCCCTCGGCGCGTTCTACGCCCGCCGCTACGCCCAGCGCTTCGGCGACGAGGTCGCCGCCCTGCTCCTCCTCGACCCCGGCCACGAGGACATCCTCGACTTCATGCCGCCCGAAGCCGCCGGACTGAACGAGAAGCTGAAACTCGACCCGGCGACCCTGCCCGACCTCACCGCCGAACAGATCGACGCCGCCAGGACCCAGTACCGCGCGCTGTACGGGACCTGGCCGGAACCGGTCCGCGAGGCCCTCATCGACCACAACCTCGCCGCCTGGCGCACCCAGTTCCACGAGACCGACAACTTCGAAGGCGCCGTCTACGACCAACTCCGCGCCGGCGGCGACCTGCCCGACATCCCGCTGATCGTCCTGACCGCCAAGGGCCGCAACCACTACTGGGCGCAGGTCCTGACCGAGGAGCAGATGCGCCAAGCCCATGATGGCGTGAACGCCATGCACGCCGCCCTGGTCGCGTCGGTCCCCCACGGCGAGCATCGCGAACTCGAAGGCGCCTCCCACCAGTACCTCCATATCGAGCAGCGCGACGCGGTCGTCGAGGCGATCGGCGACCTCATCGTCAAGGTTCGCGGGCGCCGGTCGGCCAGCTGAGAAGCCCTCGTCTGAGCAAGGAGGCACTGACTCTCGCGGCCGCCGGATCCCTGTCGCCGCCCCGGTAGTGCCGACGGCGAGGAGACAAGCGAGACTCCAAGCGCGAGGTGCGGCTCACCCCCGAGCCGCCGGACGTCCACGATGGAGTAACAGCCATGGAGATCACGCCTGAGCGGGGTGTCGAACTCGTCAGCCTCGGCGACCGTCGCGCCGACGTCGAGAAGCGCGTCGGCCCGCCCGCCCACGGACCGGGCTCGGCGCCCGGGGTGTACGAAACCACACCCCTGCTCACCGTGCACTATCTTCCCGACGACACCGTCGAACTGGTGGAGATCGGCTACAGCGGCGACGGAGGCGAGGAGGTCGAGTTCGACGGCGTCCGCCTGACCTATCGCTTCCTCGACGACGTGGTGGCCGACCTGAACGATCGCGGATATACCTGCACCCCCTCCGACATCGGCTTCGACTTCCACGCGGGTTTCTCCGTGTGGTCCATGCATTCGCTCTGGGCTCGCGACCTCGACCCCGGTGCGCCCGAGGACGACGATCGCGCCATCTGCGAGGGCGTGTCGGTGGCCCCGTACAAGTACTTCGCGGAGCCCGGCGAGCCCGGACGGGAGTGAGACGCCCGCAGACGTGATCGGTGAGTCGGCTGCCTGAACCGCGCCGCCGGGTCAGCCGGGAAGGGCCGGTTCGCCCCACGGTGGGGCGAGGCCGGGTCTCGACCGACGCGGATTCGACTGACACCGCCGATTCACCCCGACTCACCTCCGCGATCGAGGGCCTCGAAGTCGCTGAGGCCGGTCTGGTCTGCGTCTACGGCCTCACCGTCGGGACAGGCAGGGTCGACTGCGTGGCCAGGCTCGACGTCGGTCAAGGCGGAGCCGTCCGGTGTGGCGCCGCTGTCGCCGCCGAAGGATTCGAGCCCGTCCGGTCCGCCTTCGGCGGGCTCGGGGTCGAGGCGCGATCCGCCCGCGAACGCGGAGCCCACGTCTGACCTGTCCGCGGGCTCGGCATCGTCGCCGTCCGCAGCGTTCGGCCAGTCCTCGACACCGTCGCGCCACCTCGTGTCGCCGGACATCCCGGCGACCGCCTCGTCGACGGCCCGACCGGGCAGCGGCCGTGTGAACACCTCACCGACCGATCCCGTCCAGACCATCCCGCCGTCCTCGGGGTCGCGGTGGACCGACCACTCCTCCGAGTGGGCGGCACTATGGTGCCGCGGGCACAGGTGCACGAGGTTGTTCAGGTTCGTCTTCCCGCCCTGTGCCCACGGGACCAGGTGATGGGCGTGTGCCCGGCGCCAGGACACCGTGCATCGCGGGAACATGCAGGTGGGTTGCTCGATCGCCAACGCTCGGCGCAGCGCGGGCGTGACGAGCCGCTTGGCGCGGCCGACGTCGAGGACGCGGCCCTGCGCGTCGAGGACGGCGGGCACGAGCTGGGCATCGCAGGCCAGCATGCGCGCCGTGGCGACCGGAAGCGGCGCGCCTTCGAGGTCGGCCCAGAGCCTGGTGAGGCGCCGCTCGCGGACGCCGGCGGCAGGCAGGGTGGTCACCTCGGTGGTGAGCGCACGGTTGTCGATGGTGACCACGACCGTGGGCACCCCGCGAGTGGTGACGGAGCCTCGCGACTCGGCCATGTCGCGCAGGGCGTCGGCACGGCGCTGTCCCGCGCTGCGGGCGTCCGTGGCGCCGTCGGGGGTCATGAGCTCTTCGAGAGCGGAGTGGACGCTGGCGCCCGCGAGCGGGTCGAGCAGGCCTTCGAGATGCCATGATCCGTCGAGCGTCGGCGTGAACTGCACGTGCCGCCGTTCTTGGAGGCGCGCGAAGTCACGGGCCTGGCGCTCGGAGTCGACCCGGTTGAGGAACTCCTTGACGGACCGGGTGACCGACGAGACGGGTTCGCGCTCGGCGAGTTCGGTGAACACCTCGTCGAGCGTCCACAGCGGTTTGTCGGGGTGGATGTCGGAGGGTACGGGCTCGTCGAACTTGTCGGTGAGTGCGGCGCGGTGGCCCGCCGAGGCCGCGCGCAGGATCGGCGCCGCCTGGTCGACGGTGATGGCGCCGGTCGTGATGGCGTAGGCGACGGCGGGCAGGAACTCCAGGTGCGTCGCGGCCAGCTGCCAGAGCTGTGCGCGGTACTTGGCCATGCCCGCCTTGGCGATCAGCCAGCCGGCGAGGGAGCCGTTCCATCCTGCCGACGCCAGGGCGCCTTGTTGGTGGATGGTGGCGAGTTCGCCGATGATCTCGCCTTCGGTACGGCGGACTTCGGCGAGTTTGGTGAGGACGTCGGTGGCGAGTGCGGGAGAGTCGGCGAACATGGCGCGGCCCTTTCGATCCGGTCCAATGCGGAAGTCGTTCACCCATCGCATGGCCCGAATCGGTCGAGCCGTTCATTACGCCTGTTTCACGGGGTCGGAGGGAGCTGTGATTAAAGAGTGACTTGCTGTTACCGATTCGAACAAGTGTTTGTGAGTTGGATCACTGGGGAGAGTTTCGGCAGAGGCAGAAGGGGTGGCCGGCGGGGTCGGTGAGGACCAGCCAGCCGTACCCTCGCGGTCCCACGTGCTCCTCTACGAGGGTCGCGCCCAGCTCTTCTGCCTGGGCGCGCGCGGCGGCGAAGTCGTCCACCTCGAAGTCGAGATGGAACTGCTGCGGGCGCACCGGATCCCCCCAGACCGGCGGGACGTGGTCGGCGGCGCGCTGGAACGCCAGCGCCACCGACCCGTCGCCTTTCACCGTCATCCACTCCTCGTCGCCCGACACGTCCGTCCAGCCCGTGAGGGCGGAGTAGAACGCCGCGAGCGCCTTCGGGTCGGGGCAGTCGAGGATCACATCGCTCAGTCGGATCATTTCCTCACGGTAGCGACCGCGACCCGCCCGAGCGTGCCTAACCGCGCACCTGCGCCCGTCCTGTGGGCACGACCCGGATGTGCGTGGGCACGTGCGCGGGGACGGCGTCGGCGACCGTCGCCGACAGCCTCGCGACGTCCACGGCCGCCGCGGTCGTGACTCGCACCAGGACTTCCACCGACGGCGTCGGCGATCCCGGCATGTCCCCATTGGACGTCGCCGACCAGGAGGAGCCGCCGTTGTCGGTGATCTCGACCTCGCCACCGGTCAGGAGTTTCACGTGCGCCGCGAGGCCCTTCTTGGTGCCACGCCAGCGATGCAGCTGCACGGCGTGGCGCACCAGCTCGCGCCGCCGGTCGAGGCTCCAGCTGTCGTCTATCGGCAGCGCGACCCAGTCGGCGAGCCAGTCGACGATGTCCTCGGGCGCGATCGCGGGGTCGAGGTAGGCCTCGAAGCAGTCGAGCGTCGCGAAGATCGGCGCGAGCACGTCGTCGAGCGCCGAGGTGAAGCGCTGCGCGAAGCCGTCCTCGGCGTAGACGGCCGGCATCGCCTCACCGATCGGGTGCGGCGTCGGCAGCCCGGAGATCCCGTTGCGCATCGTCACTCCTCGGTGATGCGGACCTGGTGCCCGTACGAGAACACCAGCGCGTGTGGTGGCAGGTCGAGGCGCTGCACGGCCGAACCGCGCTTGCCTGTCGCCGGATCGGCGCCGAACAGGCGCACGTCCTCGACCAGGTCGACGCCGGAAAGCTGCTGCAGCACGGCGAATATCTCGCCCGACTGCACCGGCCGCCCGAACGGCCAGCCGCGCCCGTCGGCGCCGCCCTCGATCGGGTTGAGGTACCGGTAGAGCGCCTTGACCGCCCTGTCCTGCAGCGCTTCGGGCGAGCTGCGGCGCTTCGCGCGAAGCTGCGCGACGACCGTGACACCCTGGTAGAACGGCGGCTCCACCGAGATCCGCGACCCCAGGCACCGCCGTTCATCCAAAAAGGACGCAATGCGCGCGAGGGTGTCCTCACCCGGTGACAACTGGTTGATACCGACGTTGTGGGAGTCCGGCACGGCCGGGACCACCAGCAGCCGCACCGCGCCGGGATCCTCGGTAACCGGCACACAGCGCACGCGGGCGAGGTCTGGCGCGGCCTCGGCGGCCAGCTGCTCGTAGTCGTCGACGGTCACGGCACGCTCGCGGGTGCGCAGCATCAGCGGGCCGCGGATCGACGCGTCCTCAACGGATTCGCCGTCGACGCCGCCGTTGGCGGGCCTGCGGTTGGTCACCGTCGACACGAACGGAACCGGATCGCGCTGGACCCGAAGGAGATCGCGAGCGACGTTGCCTGCCCGGCCACCGCCGGTCAGGTACTCGGGAGCGCGGACCGCCGAGCCTTTGGGTGGCACGGCGCCGTAGTGGCGCAGGCTGCCGTCCGGTTCGCGGACGGCGGGACCGAACACGACCTGCCCGGCCGTGCGGTCGATCTGAACGTGCCGGTCCTCGGGTCCGGAGCGGGCGAAGGAGCTGACCTCTTTCCACTCCTGCCAGCCTTCGGGCGAGGAGACGTCGACGTTGAACGGCGCCTCGGTCGCCACGACCGGGCTGTGCGCGAGCGGGAAGCGCTGCCCCGGCGTCCCTTCGGAGATGCCTACGATCTCGTTGCGGACCAGCTGGGCGTGGACCGCCGACACGGTGCCGCCGATGGTGCTGGCGGTCGCGGCGGTCAGCTTCGGCGGTGCCTGGTAGAACGGCTGCCCCTCGGCCGGAGTCGTGAGCCTGCAGCGGATCCAGCCCGCCCGGCGGCTGTCGACCACCGACGGCGTGTGGGTCTCCGGGACGTGCAGGACCACGTCGCCGGCCTTGTTGAAGCCACCGGTCGTATCGCGGTCGACCTCGCACGGCGACCAGCCGTGCCCGTTCCACGCCTCCCACGCCAGCGGCGGGTCGCGCGGGTCGACGCCGACACCCTCCACATTGCACTCCAACCGCAGCAGGATCGCGCAGTTCGGGACGGCGTCGGAGAGACCGAAGATGATCGCGTCGCCGATCGTCGGCGTCGCCTGGAAAGCGGGCAGACCGGAACCGGTCAGCAGGTCGCCGGTGCGGTCGACTGGCCGGCCGCCATTCGCGGTGGTCAGGATGTTGCCCAGCGAGCACGGGACGATCGCGAGATCCTTGCGGGTGCGAAACACCACCGGCTGCTCGGTCTCGGTGTACGGCGTGGCGACCTGTGTGTCGGACGGGACGTTGACGACGGCGTCCTGCGCGGCCGAGAGCCAGAACGTCACGTCACCGCGGGCTGCCGTGGGCGGGAACAGCTTGACGCCGATGAGGTCCAGGAAGCGCAGGTAGTGCAGCGACGGGACCTGGTTGACGCGGTAGAGCAACTGGTCGACCATCATCGCGAAGGTCTCGATGAGCGTCACGCCGGGATCGGACACGTTGTGGTCGGTCCACTCCGGACACTTCTGCTGCACCATGCGCTTCGCTTCGTCGACCAGGTCCTGGAACCGGCGGTCGTCGAGGTTCGGTACGGGCAGGGTCATCGCTCACCGTCCTGTGCGGGCAGCTCGGCGGTCTCTTCCGAGGGGATCATGTAGAACGGGAACACCAGGTTGCGCGGGTCGTTGGTGCCGCGAACGCTGTAGAGGATGTCGATGAGCAGGCGGCCGCTGTCGACCTCGTCGAAGTTGACCAGCACGTCCTGCAAGGTCACGCGCGGCTCCCAGCGTTCCAGGGAGACCCGGACCTCGTAGGCGATCCGGCCCGCGGTCGCCGCGTCGGCTGGCGCGAAGGCCAGGTCGTGGATGGCGCACCCGAACTCGGGCCGCATCGGGCGCTCACCCGGGGCCGTGGCCAGGATGAGGTGGATGCTCTCGACCAGCTCCCGATCGCCCTGTACGAGCGCGATCGAACCGGTGGCGTCGGTCCGCAGGGGAAAGGCCCACCCCGCGCCGATGAACTCCTCGGCCACCTCAGCCTCCGATCAGCACAGTCGGGCAGCCCGGCGGCAGGATCGGCGCGCCGCAGGCGGACATGTCGCCGACCCTGGCGGCGGGCTTGCCGCCGATCAGCACCGTCGGGCAACCCGGCGGGATGATCGGTGTCGGCGGGTGCGGTGGCGGGGGCGGGAACGAGCAGGCGTGCATGTCGCCGACCGTCGCGGCCGGCATTCCTCCGATGAGGACGGTCGCGATCCCGGGGCCGGTGATGACCCCGGGATGAGCGGTGCGGTCGGTGACGCGGGCCGCGGCTGGCATCGCGGTCCCCCTTTCCTTGTGCCGGTGGGTATGTCAGTTGATCCGTACGATGGCGCCCTTGACGGTGACCGGGCCGCCGGCCGAGAACTCGGCCTGGGCCTGACCCGCGACCTTCACCTGCGAGCCGCTCACTTCGACGGACTGCTGGCCGGTGACCTTGACCTGGTTGCCCTTCATCTCGAGCGGTCCGGTGCCGGCGTCGATGGTGATCCCGACGCCCTTCACCTTGATCTCGCCCGGACTGGTCAGCTCGATCGCCTTGCCGACCTGGTCGAACTTCAGCAGGATCTTCTTGTCGCCGGTAGACAGGAGGATGCCCTCCTTGCCCTGCGCGTCGACCAGTTCGAGCCGGTGGCCCTTGCGCGACACCAGCGCGCGCACGCCGATCTCACCGCTGGCGTCGTCGATGCCGGGCGCCGACAGCGCGGGGACGGTGTCCTTGCCGTTGTGCAGGCCGCCGAGAACATAGAGGGTGTCCATGTCGTTGTCGCAGCGGCCGACCAGGACCTCGTCGCCGACCTCCGGCAGCAGCCACGAACCCCGGTCTTTGCCGGCGCTTAGCTGCACGGTCCGCGCCCAACCGGACGTGAAGTCCTTGGCCAGCCAAGGAAAGGTCAGCTTCACGCGCCCCAGCTTCAGCGGATCCCGGACGTCGGAGACGATTCCCGGCATCAGGCTCGACACGCCCGTCGGACCCCGGCCGCCGGAGACCAGGCCGTAGAGCGAGCGTTCCTGCTTGTGGGACACCGTGAAGGCCGTCGTGTAGCCCGCCGACTCGCTGAACAGGTGACGCGTGCTCGTCAGCGTGTACTTCCCGACGAAGGGCTCGCCGACTCCCGCGAGAGAGACGTGTGCGCCCGGCCGGAGTTTCGGGTTTCCCTTCGCGACACCGTCGAGCTCGGCGCTGGCGCCGGCCAGCTGATCGGCGAGGGCCTTCGCGGAGGCCTTGACCTCACCTTGGCTGTGATAGGCGGCGCTGGTGCTCAGATACGGTGGCGCGCCGAACTTCCCGGCCATGCCGACCGGGTCGAGACCGGCGACCTCGGTGCCGGCGGGTTTCGGCGTCTCGGTGGCCGTGATCTCCTGCTTGTGCTCGAAGTCCCAGCCGCGAACCTCGACGCTGGGAACCTGCTCGGCGGCGGTGATCGCCGCGCGCAGGGAGATCAGGTTGCGGTTCGCTTCGAGGACGAGCGGGTCGGTGGTGGCCAGCGCCGAACTCGGCGGCGCGCCGGTCGGCGGGTCGGGGAGCCTGAAGTCCAGTTTCCCTTCAGAGCAGGAGATCTGGGCCCCGACGAGGTCGGCGAGGCGGGCCAGGAACTCCCAGTCGCTGACGTTGTCCTGGCTGAACTGCGTGTGCTGCTTACCGCCGACGCCGGAGACGGCGTCGATCGTGCCGACGGGGATGCTGGCCCGGCTGGCGACTTTCCGGACGATGTCGGCGATGCCCATGTCCGGGTAGGCCGCGACGCGGCGGCCGCGGTAGAGGCGGTGCGCCAGGTCCAGTCCGCGGACCTCGGTGAAGCTTCCCGCGGCGTCGAGGTCGAGCTCGATGGCGGTGACCTCACCGGTCAGCAAAGCCTTGGGGCCACCGGGTTCGGCGGTGTTGACCTTGACGGCGAGCTTGGCGCCGACCTTGAACTTGCCCTTCTGCAGCGCGAGGCGCTGCGGGTCGCGAAACCGCAGCGCGCACGTGTCGGGCAGGTTCCGGCTGGCGTCGACGAACGCGTAGGTCATCAAGGAGGCGACGTCGGCGGGCAGCGCCGTCCCGTCGACCTCGACGATCAGCGTGTTCGCGAAGCTCTCATTGGCCATCGCCGTCTCCGGGCAGTTCGTCGGCGGCGGGCACGAGAAGCCTGGTGCCGACCGGAATCCGCATCGGGTCGGTGACGCCGTTGGCCTCGGCGATGACGCGCCACAGCCCGGCGTTGCCGTAAGTGCGGTACGACAGGGACTGGAGCGT
Source organism: Phytomonospora sp. NPDC050363 (assembly GCF_040655735.1). Classification (NCBI taxonomy): domain Bacteria; kingdom Bacillati; phylum Actinomycetota; class Actinomycetes; order Micromonosporales; family Micromonosporaceae; genus Phytomonospora; species Phytomonospora sp. NPDC050363. The sequence goes on along the minus strand of NZ_JBFAKK010000002.1, from coordinate 121,796 downwards.
GTCGCCGGAGGTCATGATGTGCGCGCGGCGGGACGTACGCGACCCGGAGGTCGGGTTCTGTCCACTTTGCTCACCCGAGATCTCCTCGAGGTTCACCGTGCACACCGCGCGGACCGGCGTGCCGCTGGGCGTGAACAGCGTGTACTTCGCCGTCACACTGCTGACGTACGAAGGGAATCCGGTCATCGGGCCCCAGTGGAAGATGACCCACGGCGGCGAGCCCTTCTTGGCCAGGCGGCTGGCGTCGGTCGGCACGCAGCAGTTGAAGAGCTTCTCGACGGCCTGGACCACCTTGCTGTCCATCTTCTCGGTGGCGTCGAAGAACATCTCCAGCGTCAGCTTCGCCGGGTCGGAACCGGTGAACTCCGGGGGACCGGACTTCTTGGCGTTGCGCTGCGCGTCGCGCTTCCACTTGGCGTTCTTGGAAAGGCTCAGTTCCTTCGGGTTGAACTGGAAGTCGATGCGCCCGATCGGGCCGCCGGGCTGGGCGGTGCTGCCGTCGGCCGGCGGCTCGCGAAGCTCCAGGTAGGCGCGCTGGAGACTGGACGGCGTTCCGCCGCCACCACCGCCGCCCGCGGAGGTGAAGGTGACCGGTGAAGTCATGTCAGCCACCCGCTCCGGGCGCGAGGAAGCCGTGGTGGGCCAGTTCGAGGGTCTCGGTGGCGACCTTCGGCGAGTCGGCCGAAAGCTGCGGACCGGTCCAGCGCACCGGGACGACGTCGACGAGCGCCCAGCGCGTGATCACCGTGCCCTCAAGGGTTCGGGCCTCGATCGTGGCCGTCTTGCGCTTCACACCGTTGGCCATGCTCGCGAACCAGGCGGTGATCTTCGAGCTCTGCTTGGTGACCGGGCGGCTCAGCTTCACGTTGGAGTACTTGATGCGGGTCGGCAGCTGCCAGATCTGGCCGTTGTTGCCGCCCTCCTCTCGTTGCTCCATAACGAACTCGCAGCCGAGGCCGTCGCATGAGTTGAAGGCCCCGAGGCTCTCGTCATCGATCTTCACGATGAAACTCACGGCCACCGCTTCGGTGTCGGCCAGCGTCATGGGAGGTCTCCTCTCAGTGCCACAAATCGGTCAGCGCGCCCCGGCGCTCGCGGTCGATGCGCAGATCGGCGCGCAGTCGACGCAGCAGCGGGTCGTACAACTTCGCGAGCAGTTCGCTCGGTTCCGCACCGGCCGCGGGAGCAGCCGCGGCCGGTGCGGAGGTGCTTGCCGCGGGCGCCGACTCGGCCGGAGCGGCGGGCGGCGGCTCGGGCGGTGGCGCCGCCTCCTCCACCCGCTGGACGAGGGTGGGGGGCGGGAGTGTGGAGGGCGCGGCGGCGACCATCGGCATGGTGGGCTGCCTCGCGAACCCGGGGGTGGCGGGGCCTCCGGCGCCGGTGCGCTGGAGGACGGTGGGGAGGGCGTGGGCGGTGCCGTTGGCTCTGCCGGGGGCCGCGCTGCCGTTGGCGCCGCTGGTGCCGTTCGTTCCGCTCGTGGGGCCGAAGCCCGGTGCCGCGCCCGTGGTGAGGCGGGAGACGACCGGGGCGGAGTGGTTATCCACAACCGCGCGGTTGTCCACAGCCGAGGGTGCCGACCACTCGACAGCCACGACTGAGGGGGTCGTACCGTCAGAAGTGGGAGGAGGATGGGTGGCCCCTGTGACCGGCAGCGTCAGCATGGACGCGGCCGACGAGGCGCTGCTCATCGTGCCGAAGGGGGCGCTCCCACCGCCGGCCGACTGGCCCGAGCCGCTGGAAAAGGCGGAGCTCGGGGAGGGCGCGGCGCCGAGGGTGGGCACGGTCTGGACGGTGGGCATCGGCGGGGCCGTCGACCGCGAGACGGTGAGCGACGCGGCCGAGGTGCCGACGGTGGGCCCGCCCGGTGTGCCGGTGGCGGTGCCCGAGGTCAGCAGTGGGCTGAGCGTCGAGCGCTGGACGGCGGGCGCGGGGCTCCCGTCGATGAGTGGAAGCGCTGCGCCATCGCCGCCGGGGCTGTCGCCGAGGGAAGTCGCGGAGGCCGAGTCGCTTGCCACCGACGCGGGGGTGAGGGGCCGGTCGCCGATGAGCTGTGCTGTGACGGACGGCGTCTCCGGGTTATCCACAACCGGTGAGTTATCCACAGGGGACGGCTCGGACCACTCGACACCCACGCCTGGCGCCTCCGTACCGTCAGAAGTGGGAGGAGGATGGGTGGCCCCTGGCGTGGAGGTGGGGTCGGAGAAGGACGCGGAGGAGAACTCCGGTGTGGTCGGCGAGGAGAAGGCGGAGGCCGACGACGCGCCGCTCGGCGAGCCGGGGCTCGAACCGAACGGCGAGGTGCCGGTGCCCGTCACGACGGGGAGGCCGTCGGAGGCGGAAGCGGGCGACGAAGTCGTTGGCGAGCTGAGGGGAGTGCTCGCCGGCGAGGTCGCGAGGCGCTGGACGGCGGGGGTCGCCGGCGAGGAGGTTCCCGTGGACGCGCTTGAGCTGTCGGCGCCGTCGGCCGGTGTGAGCGGCAGGGGTGAGGAGCCGAGGGTCGGGGCGTCGGGCGCGGCGGACGGGCTCGGCGAGGGCTGCGGCGCCGACGGCGGCTGAGCCGGCGGCGAGGAGTGCGTGAGCGGCGTCGACGTGGGCCCGTCGGCGAGGCGGGAAACCATGGCGGGGGCCGAAGGGCTGTCGCCGCTCGCCAGGCGGGAAACCGTCGGTACCGACCCGGGGGTCGTCGCGCTCGGGGTTGCCAGCGGCATGGCGGCGGGTGGCGTCTCAGGAGCGGTCGGCGTCCCGTTGCCGCCGCCGAGGCCCAAAGGGACCGGGCTGGCCGCCCCCAGGGTCGGTGCGTCGTCCTCGGCGATTCTGCTGACGGAAAGCCCCACCGGCAATGACCTTGGGGAGGCTGGGGCGGCGATCTGTGGGGTCACTGCCGGTGGGAGCGGTGCCGGAGTGGAGCTCATGTCGGGCGCGATGAGAGGCGGGCCGAGTCCTCCGCGTCGACGCGCCGGTGCTGCCGCGGGCGACTCGACCAGAGGCAGTGCCGGTGTCTCGGGCGAGCGCTGGACGATGGGTGCGCCGACGGGTGTCGCGGTCGGGGGTGCCGCGGTGACCGATGTGACGAGGTCGGGGGTGGAGCCGAGGGTGGGGGTTTCGGCGGGTGTGGCCTCGGCGAACGTGGTCTCGGCGGGGGGTTCGGGCGCGAAGGTCGCTGCCGGGGCCGGCGCGGGGGCCGAGGGGGCGGGTGCGGACTCGACGACCGGCAGTTCACGGAGGTCGGGCGTCTCGACCGAGCCCGCGGTGGCCGGGGGCTCCGTGACCGCCGGGACCGAACGCAGTACGGACATGCCGGAGGGGTCGGACCATCGCTGCACGACCGACCTGCTCGACGCCGGGCTCGCGGGCGGCAGGGCGCGCACGACCGGCAGGTCGGCGACGTCTCCGCCTCGCACGGGCATCGCCTCGACGACGCCCGATGGCGCCTCGGGGGTGACGGCGTGCCCGAGCGGCGCCAGGAAACCCGTCGTCTGCCTGGTGGTCAGGCCCGACGCGAAGTCCTGCGGCGGGTTGACCAGGGGGTGCGAACCCAGCACGCGCTGGACCGGCGGCATCGACCGCCAGTCCCGCCGCGCGACGGGCGCGGGTGGTACGGGCGACGGTGACGGCGGCTCCGCCGCACGTTCCTCGCTCTTGTCACGACTCCAGGGCCACCGCATGGTTCACCGCCCCCCGTTGACCCGCGTGTTGAGGCCCGCGATCTGGTTGACGTACTCGAGCCGGTCGGCGTGCTCCAGGTCGAGGATGTCGTCGAGGGCCCAGTGGAAGTGGTAGGCGACGTACGCGATCTCCGCGTGCAGCCGGTCGGTCGCGTACGTCATGATTCCCCCAGGCGGCTGCCTGACAGGTCCACCTCGAAGTTGTGCGCGCACTCGGGGCAGCGGACCGCCGCCCGGGTGTGCCCTTCGCTGTTGATCTGCCGGTACATGTCCTGCAGGAACGCCAGGTCGGCGGCGAAGAGGTTCTCGACGACACCGACGTGAACATCGGTGACCGTCCCGATGCTCGTGATGACTCGCGCCAGCAGCACCACCGTGAGGTACGCGGAGTTCTCCCGGACGCGGTCGTCGCGCAGGGGGACGAGCTCGTCGCGGGCAGTCGCCAGGCGCATGATCCCGCTGCGGTGCACGGTTCCGGAGTCGTCGACGTACCCGCGTGGCAGGGTGAAGGCGAATTCGGTGCGCATCGGCTCGCGGACGGCAACGTCCGGCTCGTCGTCCACGATGGACGGCGGCTGCTGGGTGGCGGTGTTGGTGCGTCGCATCAGGCGGCCGGTTTCATCTCTTCGTAGGTGATCACGAGCTTCTCGGTCAGCACCGAGGTGTCACCGGCCTTGAGGGCGCCGATCTCCAGGCTCTTGGGCCAGGCGTTGACCAGCGTGTACCGCTTGATGGGCGTGCCCTCGTAGTCGTAGACGATGATCGCGCCGCCCTTGCGGGCGTCGCTCATCTTCCCGAAGTGCGCCGACTCGATCCACTTCTCGAAGCTGTTGTCGCCGGTCAGACCGCGGGTCAGGGTGACCTCGCCGGCCTTCGGGCGGCCCGGCAGCTTCTTGATCACGAACTTGCCGTCCATGGTGTTCTGCTTGAGGTCGATGACGTCCTGTTCCATCTTCAGGCCGCTCACCTCGGTGATGTGCTTGATGACGATCCCGTCGATCTCGCAACCGAAGGAGTGACCGACCGAGGAGTCAAGGTCCGGAAGAGCCATGTTCGCGCCTGCCTTTCTGCTGCTGGGGGATTACTCGCTGACCTCGCTGGTGCCACCGGAGAACTGCGACAGCCGGAAGATGACGAACTCGGCCGGCTTGACCGGCGCCACGCCGACCTCGCAGATGACCTGTCCGGCGTCGATGCTCTCGGCGGTGTTGGTCTCTCGGTCGCACTTGACGTAGAAGGCCTCGTCGGGGGTGAGCCCGAACAGGGCGCCCTTGCGCCACTCGTTGACGAGGAAGGCGCTGATCGTGCGGCGGATCCGCGACCACAGGGCGTCGTCGTTCGGTTCGAACACGACCCACTGGGTCCCGGCCAGGATCGACTCCTCGAGGTAGTTGAAGAGCCGGCGCACGTTCAGGTAGCGCCACGCGGGGTCGCTCGACAGCGTCCGCGCTCCCCAGATCCGGATGCCGCGGCCGGGGAAGGCCCGGATGCAGTTGATCCCGATCGGGTTCAGCAGCTCCTGCTCGATGCGGGTCAGGTGCGTCTCCAGCATCACCGCGCCGCGCACGATCTCGTTGGCGGGCGCCTTGTGCACGCCGCGCGCCGCGTCGGTCCGCGCCCACACGCCCGACATGTGGCCGGAGGGCGGGACGAACTCGTTCGTGCCGGACGCGGGGTCGAAGACCTTGACCCACGGGTAATAGAGGGCGGCGTACTTCGAGTCGTAGCCGGCGAGGTCGACGCGCCAGTCCTTGATCTGCTGCGGGTTCATCGCCGGCGGCGGGTCGATCACGGCGACCCGGTTGCCCATCATCTCGCAGTGCGCGATGACGGCGAGCTGGACGGCCTTGACCGTCTCCAGGTCCACCGCGCCGCGCAGGTAGGCGCTCATGAGGTCCGGTACGGCGACCATGGTGACCTCGTCGATGGCCTCAAGGCCGCCGACGCCGGAGCGGTCGGAGGCGTCGCCGACGTAGTCGTCGGTGACGATCTGGGCCGGGAGGGCGGGCGTCGCGGCGGGTTCGATGAGCTGGACGGTCCCGGCCGCGGGGGCCGTGGTGATCGTCTGGGTCTCTTCGAGGGTGATGACCTGCGACTGCTCGGCGACGACCTTGACGGCGTTCTCTTTGCCGCGCTTGAAGGTCAGGTTCTCGAAGGTCTCCACGACGCGGTCGTCGCGGGTGACCCGGATGGTGAAGCGGTCGGCGGGCTTGTCCTCACCGGTCGGCTCGGCGAACTGGACCGAGACGCGGGTCCCGGCGGGCAGTTCCTTCCCGCGGACGCGGTAGTTGCCGACGATCGCCTGCGGGCCGGTCACGTCCGGCGCGCCGTCACCGGAGGAGCCGTTGCCCCCGATGCGCACGATGTAACAGTTTCCGCCGCCGTTGAGGAAGTACCCGTACACCGCGTGGGCCAGGTAGCAGTCGGGCGCGAAGTCACCGAAGGTCTGCGTGAACTGGCTCCAGTTGCTCACCAGGGTGGGGGTGTTGTACGGGCCCTGCGTCGCGAACCCGAGGAAAGCGGCCACCGCGGTGCCCACGCCTTCGATAGGCCGTGATCCGGCCTCCGTCTCCTCGATGTACACGCCTGGCGACAAGTACGTAGGCATGCTGCCTCCTGCGTCTAGGTGTCCTCGCGTTGATCGTGCGGTGCGCCCCCCTTGTTCGACACAAGCCGCCGGACGGTGTGTGGGGGAATCTTTATGTGCCCGAACAGGCACTCACGGAAGCCAGAAGTACGTCAGGTACGAGTAGTAGTCCGCGCGGCTGTTCCAGTACCCGATCGTGCACATCTTCGAGTAGGCGTCGGCGAGCCGGACGGCGTTCTGGGCGTCGAGTTCGTTGTCGAGCAGCATCAGCGGCTGGTCGGCGGCGTACACGGAGAACGTGTCGCCGCTGGCCTCGTAGCGGACGGCGTCGGAGTCGTAGGTGACGCACGTGTCCTCGTTGACGTCGCTGTCGCTGGTGCCTTCGCCGAGCCAGTACTCGTAGATGAACTGCTGCGGGTCGGGGCGGGCGTTGCCGCGCCCGATGAAGCAGAAGCGGTCGTGGTGGCGGGCGAGGTCGAGGCCGCGCAGGGCGTCGTCCTGGTTGTCGTAGAGCGTGAGGAGGTTGCCGTTGTCCTCCAGGCGCCAGCCGTCGGCGCCGAGGTCGACGACGGTGAGGCCGTCGGGGTCGTAGTCGATGCAGTCCTCGGGTTCGAGGACGGGCGGGTGGAACTCGGGCTTCGGCTCCGGCGTGGGGGTGGGCTCCTCGGTCTTCTCGGGTTCCTTCGAGGCTGCGTCGGAGCCCTTCGCGCTCGGCGCGGGCGGGCCCGACGAGGGGGCGGCCGAGTTGTCGGGGAGGGCCTCGCCCATGAGCTGGGGGCGGATCCACATGAGGCCGATGGAGGCGACGACGGCCACGGCGGCGAGGCCGGCGGCGACCTTGGGGACCCAGCCGGCGATGAAGGGGACGACCTCGCGGTCACCGTCGAGGCGGATGGCCGGGGTCGGGTCGCGGGGGCTGACGATGACGCTGAAGGGGAGGTTCTGGGCGCGGCCGGTGAGCTTTCCGGGTGGTTTCACGTGAAACATCACGCGCTGCTGCCCCGGTGGGACGGCCCTCTCGTCGGCGGGGAGGTCGAAGCGGATCTGCCCGGTGGGGTCGGTGCCGGTGAGCCGGACGGCCTCGATGACGTTGCCGGTGTTGAGCATGTCGACGACGTGGCGGGTCGCGCCGCGCCCGCTGCCGCGCTGCGGCTGGAGCGTGGCGACGAGTTCGCGGTACTCGCCGACCTCGACGGTGGCCTGGACGTCGGCGGTGAGTCCGCGGTGGAGGGTCGAGGCGGCGCGGACGGTGAACCAGGCGTTGCCCGGTGAGGTCTCGGGCCGTCTCGGCGGGCTGATGCGGACGGTCGCCTCGGCGCGCTGGCCCGGGTAGATCGACAGGCGGTCGGGTTCGACGGTGGCCCAGGCCGCGGCGGGGCCGATGACGAGGATGACGAACTCCTCGACCTGGCTGCCGGCGTTGTGGACGGTGACGGTGGTCGCGACGGTCTCGCCGGGCTGGACGGCGAGCGCGCTGTCGGACAGGCTCGCCGCGGCGGCGGCCTGCTGGGCCTCGCTCGGCGGTCTCGGGATGCCCGTTCCGCCGCGCACCGGTGGTGGTGTGCCGTCGCCGCGGTCCCAGTCGAGGAACACGCCGCAGTCGTTGTTGGCGCAGAACTGCGCGTCGTCTGGATTTTGCCGCCCGCAATTACGGCAGACAATCGCCATCGCTGCTCCCCATAGCCGTGTTCTGGCACTGTCCCCCGGTGGTGGGCCGGGTGTCAGGTCGCGGGATGCGGGCGACGGAGCAGGGTCGTTCGCCCTTTCGGGCAAGGGTGGGAGTCCGTGTGGTTGCCCCTGTGCGCGGGCCGCACGGGGTGTCATGCTGAGGTCGACGCCCGGTTGAGGAGGATCTTGTGGCCGCTGTGTTCGCGATGACTTTGCCGGGCCTCGTGGTGCTTCTCTTCGTCGTCGCCCTGCTCGATCAGCTCGCGGTGAAGGCCGGGAAGACGAAGTGGATTCCGTGGCGGGGCAGTGAGCGGGCCGGGCGGATCTCGTCGACCGGTTTCGACCAGTTGCACGCCGCGATCGTGCCGGGCAAGGACGTCGAATTGGAGCAGCGGCGGTCGACGGCGATGATGCGCGAGGACGAGGACAGCGGCGCGCCTGGCGACGGCCTGGACCTCGACGCGGGCACCGTCGTGATCCGGCGGGCGAAGTAGAACCGGGGCGACCCTTGCGGGCGGCCCCGGTCGGTGTGTCGGGTGCGTCGTCGGTGCGTCAGGCCTCGATCTGGCGGGGGGACGAGGAGCCGGTGACCTCGACCTTGCGCGGCTTGGCCTTCTCGGCGACCGGGATGCGCAGCGTCAGCACACCGTCGGCGTAGCCGGCGCTGATCCGGTCCTTGTCGAGACTCTCGCCGAGGAACAGCTGCCGACTGAAGGCGCCGGACTGGCGCTCGTTGAGCACGAGGTCGCGTTCGGCGACGGCGAGGCTCTTGCGTTCGGCCTTGACGGTGAGGACGTCGCGCTCGATCTCCAGGTCGATGGATCCGGCGTCGACTCCCGGCAGGTCGACCTCGACGACGAAGTGCTCACCGTCGCGGTAGGCGGCCATGGGCATGGTCGCCTGGGTGCCGGTCATGGTGAACATTCGCTGGGTCAGCCGGTCCAGTTCGCGGAACGGATCGGTGCGCATCAGCATCGCGAAAACACCTCCTGACGGAGCAAGGTGGCGCAGCCACTCGACTTGCGCCTTGGGACGACACATAATCTACATCATGCGAAGCAGATCTTCAACTTCGGCTGCGTGAGATATTCTGGTTCCACGACTTCAAGGGAGGCTTCATGACTGCCCTGTCCCCCTTCGACGGGCCGGGCCCGCGGCGGGCCGTCTACAGCATCTCCGTGGCCGCCGAACTGGTCGGCCTGGCGCCCCAGACGCTGCGCCTCTACGAGGCGCGCGGGCTCATCGAACCCGACCGGACCTCGGGCGGGACCCGCCGCTACAGCGCCGACAACCTCCTGCGGCTCCAGCGCATCGGCAACCTCCTGACCGCCGGGCTCAACCTCGCCGGAGTGAAGGTCGCACTCGAACTGGAGGCCGAGAACGCCCGCCTGCGCGCCGAACTCGCGCAGGCGCGAGCACGGCTGTCGGCGCGCGAGGGACGCTAGGAAACCCCGGCCGCTGGAATCCCGCCGTCCTTAGAACAGCCCTCCCCCGCGCTCGAGTTCGAGCAGGAAACGCTTGCGCGGCAGCCCGCCCCCGTACCCGGTGAGCGAACCGTTCGCACCGACGACCCGATGGCACGGCACGATGATGCTGATCGGGTTCTTCCCGTTGGCCAGCCCGACCGCCCGCGAGGCCGTCGGGCGCCCGAGCACCGCGGCCAGCTGACCGTAGGTGCGCGTCTCGCCCGCCGGGATCTCCAGCAGCTCGCGCCACACCTTCCGCTGGAACTCCGTGCCCGCCAGCCGCAACGGCACGTCGAACGCCGTGCGCTCGCCCTCGAAGTACTCGCCGAGCTGGTCGGCGACGTGATCGAAGCCGTGGCCGTCGCGGGGGCCGAAGGTCTCCAGACCGGGGTGGTGGCGCTGGTCCTCCATGTAGATGCCGACGAGATCGTCGCCCTCGGCGACCAGGGTCAGCTCCCCCACGGGGCTGTCGACGACGGTGTGGCGGCGGCTCATGCGATGTCTCCGATCGGGAGGCGGTTGATGGGGTGGTCACCGGTGGCCCACAGGTACTGCACGGCGTAGGCGCGCCACGGCCGCCAGGCCGCGGAGTGCGCGGTGAGCGCGCCGGGCGTCGAGGGCAGGCCGAGCGCGTCGGCGGCGAGCTTGACGCCGAGGTCGCCGGGGATGAACGCGTCGGGATCGCCGAGGGACCGCATCGCGATCGACTCGACCGTCCACGGCCCGAACCCCGGCAGGGCGAGCAGGCGGCGGCGCGACTCGGTCCAGTCGGCGCCCAGGCCGAGGTCGATATCGCCGTCGGCGAGCGCGGCGACCAGCCCGGTGAGGGTGGTGCGGCGGGTGCGGGGCATGGCGAGTTTCTCGGGGTCGAGGGAGGACAGGGCCGACACGGAGGGGAACAGGTGGGTGAGGCCGCCCCAGGGGTCGTCGACGGTCTCGCCGTGGGCGTGGACGAGGCGGGCGGCGTGGGTGCGGGCGGCGGCGGTGGAGACCTGCTGGCCGAGGACGGCGCGGACGGCGAACTCGGCGGGGTCGACGGTGCGGGGGACGCGGCGGCCGGGGGCCTTGGCGACCAGCGGCGCCAGGACGGGGTCGTGCGACAGGAGTTCGTCGACGGCGACGGGGTCGGCGTCGAGGTCGAGCATCCAGCGGCAGCGGCTGATCGCGATCGACAGGTCGCGCAGGTCGGCGAGGGACAGCTGGCAGGCGATGTGGTCGGGCATGGGCCGCAGGGAGGCGATGCCGTGGCCGTGCGGGAGGCGCAGGGTGCGGCGGTAGGCGCCGTCGCGCCACTCCTCGACGCCGGGGACGCCCGTGGCGGCGAGGTGCCCGAAGAGGTTGTCGGGGCACAGCGGCGCCCTATAGGGCAGGCGCAGCGACAGCAGGCCGGGGGTGGCGGTCGCGAGGCCGCGCGCGGCGCGCTGGCGCAGGTCGGTCGGTGTGAGCGCGAAGACCTCGCGGACGGTGTCGTTGAAGGTGCGGATGCTGGAGAAGCCCGACGCGAAGGCGACCTCGCCCATCGGCAGGGCGCTGGTCTCGATGAGCAGCCGTGCGGTCTGGGCTCGCTGGGCGCGGGCGATGGCGAGGGGACCGGCGCCGAGTTCGGCGTTGAGCTGCCGTTCGATCTGGCGGACGCTGTAGCCGAGGCGCTGGGCGAGGCCGGGGACGCCTTCGCGGTCGACGACACCGTCGGCGATCAGGCGCATGGCGCGGGCGACGAGGTCGGCGCGTTCGTTCCAGCGCGGCGAGCCGGGGCTGGCGTCGGGGCGGCAGCGCTTGCAGGCGCGGAAGCCGGCCTGCTGCGCGGCGGCGGCGCTGGGGTAGAAGCGCATGTTCTCGACCTTGGGCGGCGCGACCGGGCAGCTCGGGCGGCAGTAGATGCCCGTGGTGACCACGGCGGTGAAGAACCATCCGTCGAAGCGGGCGTCCCTTGCCCGCACGGCCCGGACGCAGTGCTCGGTGTCCATATTCACGTGTTCCAGCATCTCCCGTGGTCGGGCGAATGACTAGCGAGAAAACGACGGCTCACTCCGGCGGGACACAATGTCGGAAAACCGCCAGCCGAGGGCCACCGGCGTCTGGTCGACTGGGGCCATGACGACTTTCCGCGATCTGCACGTCCCCGGCCGGCCCCTGCTGCTGGCCAACGCCTGGGACGCCGCCAGCGCCCGCATCATCGCCGACGCCGGTGCCCCCGCGATCGCCACGACCAGCGCCGGCGTGGCCTGGAGTCTCGGCGTCCCCGACGGTGACGCCCTCGACCGCGACACCGCCATCGCGCTCATCGCGCGCGTCGTCGCCGCCGTCGACGTTCCCGTGACCGCCGACATCGAGGGCGGCTTCGCCCACGACGCGGCCGGCGTCGGGGAGACGCTGCGCCTGGTCGCCGAGACCGGCGCGGCCGGAGTGAACCTCGAAGACGCCGGACACGGCACCGGCCGGCCGCTGCTGCCCGTCGAGGAGTTCGCCGAACGCCTCGCCGCGGCCGCCGAGTCGGGCGTCTTCGTCAACGCCCGCATCGACACCTACCTGCGCGGCGTCGGCGACCCCGCCGGGCGCCTCGACGCGACCCTCGAACGCGCCGCCGCCTACGTCGCGGCCGGCGCCGACGGGATCTTCGTACCCGGCGTCGTCGACGTCGAGACCGCCACGATCCTCGCCAAGGGCATCGACGCCCCCGTGAACCTCCTCATCGGGCCCGGCGCGCCCAGCGTCGCCGAGCTCGCCGCGACGGGTGTGGCGCGCCTGAGCCTCGGCTCGGGCGTCGCGCAGGCCGCCTACGCGGTGGCGCGGCGGGCGGCGAGGGAGCTGCTGGAGTCGGGGACCTACGAGTCGGTCGCCGACGCCGTCGACTACGGGGAGCTGAACCGCGCCCTGGGCTGAGGGGCACAGTTGACCGGTGAGCGATGACCTGACGCGCCCCGCGGGCCGCGACCGAGACGCCATCCCCGGACACGCGCGCCACCCCGTGTGGTGGCCGGCGGTCCTGGGGGCGAGCGCGGTCGCGGCCTGGCTTGTTTTGTGGGGACTGGCGGGACTGCCGGGGGTGCGGGGGCCGTGGCAGGCGTCGCTGGCGGTGGAGGCCGCGAAGGTCGCGTTGGGGGTCGCGGCTGTGGTCGGCGGGGTGGTGCTCCTGGTGTCACGGCAGCGGGCCGCCGGGGAGAGGGACGCCGACGCGCGTGAGGGTCGGGTCGCCGAGATGTATGGGCGGGCCGTCGAGCAGCTGGGGCATGAGAAGGCGCCGGTGAGGCTCGGCGGGGCTTACGCGCTGGACCGGCTGGGGCGGCGGCACGCGGAGTACCGGCAGATGGTGGTGGACGTGTGGTGCGCCTACTTGCGGATGCCGGTCGAGGTCGCCGAGGAGCCGGAGAAGTCGATCGCGCCGATGGGCGCCGACTCCGGCGACGGGCAGCGGGGCGGGCGGCCGGTGTTCCCGGCGGGTGAGCGCGAGGTGCGGTTGAGCGTGCAGCGGCTGGTCGGCGGGGGGTTGCGGGAGTGGGGGCCGCTCGACGTGGACTTGACGGGGGCGGTGCTGCTCAACGTGGACTTCAGTGGGGCGCGGTTCGGACAAGGGGTGTTCGACGGCGCGACCTTGGTGGGGGTGGCGGAGTTCTCGGGGGCGGTGTTCGAGGAGTACGCGGGGTTCGGCGGGGTCGGCGGGGAAGCGACGGTGGTGCTGAGCGGGGCGCGGTTCGGGGGGACGGCCTTCTTCTGGGACAGCGGGGTGGAGTTCGACCTGGAGGGCGCGGTGGTCGCGCGGGTGGAGGGGTTGGTGGGGGGTGTGCCGGGGTGGGGGCTGGAGGGTGGCGCCGGTGCGTCGAACGGCGTGGAGTTCCTGCGTGAGGAGTGAGGGCACGGGTTGTCCACAACCCACCGGTTATCCACAAGGCCGCTTCGTCGCCTCTGGACCGTCAGGCGTGGGTGGTGGTTGACTGGAAACCGGGGTGGTTTGCCCCCTGGTTGGGGTGGGGCGTGTGTGTGGGGCGCCTTCGTCGACTGCCAATGAAGTCCGACACCCCGCCCACGCGGAATCTGTCATGCTGCGACCATGTCGAATCCCCGAAAGGCCCATGGCTCGTAGGTCACCCGGCGCTCTCCGCGCCGAACAGCCGACGCCCACCCCGTGGACCCTTGCCGGTCCCCAGATCTCCGGCATCTCTCGGCTCACCCAGACGGCCATCCACCGACTCGAAGCCCTGCGTCTGCGGCAAGGAGCCGTGGCCGATGCCCTCGACGACTACCGGCGCTTCCTCAAGCGCACGGGGAAGATCCTCTACCTTCCCAAGGACGAGCCCCCCGCCTGCGATCCGGTCGACGCCCGCGACATCCTCGGCGAAGCCCTCCGCCACCTGCCACCACGGGCCCGAGCGGAACTCGGACGGATCGTCGGCCCCTTGGACCGGGACTTCCTTCACCGGACGCTGCCCGACCCGCACGCTTCCTCAAGATCTCGCTGGCACGCGTCCGCCTGGTGGCGGCGGCGTCTCAGCGACCACTGAGCGACGCGCGGCTTCCGTGTCGGGCGCACCCGAAACCGACCTCAGCGTCTCCCGATGAAGTCCGGCGGCCCCTGGTCGCCCGGCACCACCAGGAACGGCGTCTCCACCGGCCCGAACAGCGGCCCGCCCAGGTGTCTCGCGTCGATCGTGCGCGCGGCCGGCCGGTCGCGGTGGAAGATCAGCATCGGCGTGTCGAACTTGCCCTCGGCGTCGGCGACGATCTCCTCGCCGGCCGAGATGCCCTCACTCCACAGGAAACCGACCGTGGCGCCCGGCGGGAAGTTCTCGCCGTGGACCTGGATCACCTTCCCCGGCGCGCTCAGGCCCGGGTTGGAGGTGATGATCGGCTGGATCACCTTGATGCGGGCACTGGCCACATTGTTCAGCGGGTCGGTGTCGGTGACGAAGCTGTTGACGACCCCCACGGCGTCCTCGTCGACGACGGTCACCGGGTCGATCGTGAACGTCACGACGCGCGAGCCGCCGGGTTCGATGTCGCCGATCGGGCAGGGGTTGGTGATCAGGCACGCGGCGGGGTCGGCGGCCACCGGCGGCGGCAGGCTGACCGGGAAGGACGCGTCGAGCGTCACCTGCCGGGCGAAGGCCTCGGGAGAGTTCTGGATCGTGAACGTCACGACCAGCTTCTCCCCGCCGACGTAGCCGACGGCCGGCGCCACGGTCGCGGTCAGCGCCAGGTTCGGCGGCAGCCCGACGGTCACGCGCGTGATCGCGCTGTTGTTCTGGAGGTTGGGGTCGAAGGCCGAGCCGGTCACGTCCGCGGTCACCGGATGCGTCCCGGCGGCCACGCCGGTCACCACGATCACGATCGACCACGGGACCTGCGCGCTGAGCGGATCGCGCGTGCAGACCAACGCGACGGGGTCGCAGAAGCCGCTGTCGGGCGTTATCGACGCCACTGCCAGCCCCGGCGGGATGGTGAGCTTCACCGTGGGCGCCGTCGGCATCGAACCGAGGTTGGTGACGGTGACGCGGATGGTGTCCTGCATGCCGTACTCGATGGTGCCGAGGTCGGCGGTCGCGGTGACCATCAGGTCGGCCGTCGGCTGCCAGGTCGGCTCCCCGACGTAGTAGGGCGTCGACGTCAGGTGGACGGGCTCACCGCCGGCGGCCTCCATCGTGAAGATCGACGACGGCCCCTCGCTCTGGTAGCCGCTGAAGGCCAGGCGCGTGGCCTGCGGCGACCACGCCGGGTCGGCCACACCCCCGACGGAGTCGTCGTCGACGGGGATGGCCGTGATCGTGCCGGTCGCCGGGTCGACGAGGTTGAGGGTGTCGAAGTCACGACTGAAGGCGATCTTGGACGGGTCGGCCGGCGACCACGCGGGCCCCCGGTCGTCGCAGTCGTAGTAGCACTCCTCGTCGAGATCGTTGGTCAGCTGCACGGCCCGCACGCCCGCGGGGAAGGGGAAGGGCGTCAGGTACAGGTCGGCGTCCTCGTCGGGGAAGGCCGCCCGCATCCTGAAGATCGGGCCGCCGGGGTCGTCGCCGCCGCTGCCGCGCGGCACCCAGGCGCGCGCGAAGACCAGCCGCGAGCCCACCGGGTCCCAGCTCGGCTCGGCGTCGAAGGAGTAGCTGTACTCGTTGGCGCTGGTCTCGACGGGCAGCTCGTTGCGGATGCCGGTCGCCAACTCCACGACCGTGATGGCGCTGACCGGGGTCGGGTTCTCCTCGTCGCCGAACTCGGTGAACTCGTGCCCGTAGGCGATGAAGCGCCCGTCGGGCGACCAGGCGGGGTCGACGTAGAACTCCCGGAAGCCGGGCCGGGGGCCGGGGATGAGGGTCTCGGTGCCGGCGGCGAGGTCGGCGATGACGATGTCGGCGCTGTCGGCGGTCTCCCCGCCCGACGCGCGGCTGAAGGCGAGCCTCGTGCCGTCGGGCGAGTACACCGGGGCGCTCTCGCGGTCGTCCCAGCGGTCGCTGAAAGGCTGCTGGCCGTTGCCGTCGGTCTGGATCGTGTGGAGCAGCGACGTGGCCAGCGGCCGGCCGGCGGTGTACCCGATCTTGCCGAGCTCGGCGCTCCAGAAGGGGTGCTGCTCGGTGTAGTCGTCGCGGTCGCTGACCTCGGCGACGTATCCCTCGCCGAAGCGCGCGTAGACGCCGAGGGTGTTGCCGTCGACGGAGCTGGACGTGAACGCGATTCCCGACGACGGGCCGCTGTCGGGTCCGGTCCAGACGGCCTCGGTGGAGGCGCGCGGCCAGAACGGGTAGACCTCGCGACGGACGTCGCCGCCCCCTGCCGGGATGGACACGATCTCGGTGGTGCCGTACCCGTCCTCGTCCTCGAAGCGGCCGCTGGCGGTGAAGGCGATGCGCAGGCCGTCGTGGGACCAGGCGGGGTCGCTGTCGGAGTTGACCGTCGACGTCAGGCGCGTGCGGGAACCCGAGGGCAGGTGCTGGCGCCAGATGTCGTAGTTCGCGGTGGCCGTCCAGCGGGCGAAGGCGAGGTTCTCACCGTCGGGCGACCAGCTGGGCGACTCGGCCGGTTCGGAGTCGTTGGGCGCGATACGGGCAAGGCCGGTGCCGTCGGCGTTGACCGTCCACACGTGAATCGTGGGGTCTTCGCCCCGGTAGTCCCGTGAGGCGAACGCGATGCGGGACCCGTCGGGGGAGATCACCGGGTCGTAGTTGAGGACGCCCTCGACGGCGGGGACGACCGTCGTCACCGTCGTCCCGTCCGACAGGAGGATCGCGCGCCCGTCCTCGTCGGCGACCCACGCGACCAGCCCGGCGCGCGCGTCGCCCTCCTCGCTGCTCGCCGGCGGCGAAACGTCCTGCGGGAGGACGGGCGCCTCGGCGCCCTCGTCGTCGGTGGCCGCGAGGTACTGGAAGTAGTCGTCGGTGGAGGAGAACGCGATACGGCCGGGGGCCGGGTCGGCGAAGGTCACCGGGTCGGCGGCGGCGCGCGAGTCGTCGAGCGCCTCGGCGGCCGGCAGCACGATCAGGGCGAGCGCCATGGACAAGGCCATCGCGGACACCACTTCGGGTCGCACGCGCACGGCGGTCCCCTTCCCTGTCACCCGTTCACCGTCAGGATGGCGCGCGGGGTTGTCTCGGGCATCTTCATGAGGGCAGCCGTTCGGGCAGAGCGGCCTGCCTATATGTGTCCGTCGCCCGCCGCGAGGAAGCGGCGGGCGACGGACGGCGGTCCGGGTCAGATGACGATGACCGAGACGTTGGTCGTGTTGTTGATGGGCGTCGGGTCGATCACCGGTGTGCTGACGACTCCGGTGACGAGCGTGTTGAGCGGCGTGTTCGCCGGGAACGTGAAGGTCACGATCCGGCTCGTCGACGGCGCCATGTCACCCAGCACGCAGGGGTTGACCGTCAGGCAGGAAACCGGGCTGGCCGTGGTCCTGGCGGGCACGGCGGCCGGCCATGTCACGTTCAGCTGCACGTTCCTGGCCGTCACGCCCGGCCCGTTCTGCACGATGAAGGTCACCGTGATCGGGGGGCCCCCGACCGTCCCGGGGAACGGCGAGGCCGCGCCGGAGACGTTCAGGTCGGGCGGGTTGAGGACGGTGATGAAGCCCGTCGCGGTGTTGTTGGTGAGCAGCGGGTCGACCGTCGGGCTGGAGACCGAGGTGGTGAACGCGTGGCTTCCCGCGACCGCTCCGGTCACGTTGACCGCGACGTTCCACGGCGTGTTCGGCGCCAGCGGGGCCCGGGTGCAGGTCATCGCGACGAGGTCGCAGGTGCCGCTGGCCGGGACCACCGAGGTGACCGTCAGGCCCGTCGGGATGGTCAGCTGGAGGGTCGGGACCGTGGTGGCCGTGCCGAGGTTGGTGACCGCGACGCGGATCGTCGTCGACGCCCCGAACTCGATCGTGCCCTCGTCGGCGGTGGGGACGACCTCGTAGTCGGCGACGTTCTGGTAGGCGGCCTGGCCCACCGAGTACGGCGTCGACGTGCGGTGCGTCGGTGTGCCGCCGGCGGCCGGCAGCTCCCAGATCGACGGCGGCGAGGTGCCGTTGCCGAAGCCGGTGAACGCGAGTTTGACGCCGTCGGGCGACCAGGCCGGGTCGGCGACGCCGTAGACGGAGTCGTCGTTGACGGCCAGGGTCGTCAGGGCCGCCGTCGCCGGGTCGACGACGACGATGTCGCCGAAGTCGCGGGTGAAGGCGATCTTGCCCGGGTCGGTCGGCGACCACGCCGGGGCGCGGTCCTCGCAGCCGTGCGAGCAGGCGGTGCCGAGGTCGGTGGTGAGCTGCGTGGGCTTCACGCCGGCCGGGAAGGGGTAGGCCGACAGGTACAGGTCGGTGTCCGACTCCTCCGGGAAGGCCGCCTCGATGCCCACGTCACGCGCCATCAGGCCCATGCCCGGGTCGGCGCCGGCCGTGCTCACCCAGGTCCGCGAGAACGCCAGGCGCCCGCTGACCGGGTCCCACGCCGGTTCGCCGTCGAAGGAGTAGAAGGCCTCGTTGTTGCTCAGCTCGACCGGCAGTTCGCTGCGGGTTCCCGTCGTCAGGTCGAGCACCGTGATGGCGCTGACCTGCGGCGGGAACTCGCCGACGTCGAGTTTGGCGTACTCGTGCCCGAAGGCGAGGAAGCGCCCGTCGGGCGACCACGCCGGGTCGACGAAGTATTCGCGGTAGGTGGGCCGTGCGCCCGGGATCAGCGTCTCCACGCCGGTGGCGAGGTCGACGATGACGATGTCGGCGCTGGTGCCGTCGGCGGCGGCGCGGCTGTAGGCGAGCCGCTTGCCGTCGGCGGAGTACGCCGGGGCGTCCTCGCGGTCGTTCCACTTGTCGCTGACCGGCAGCTTGCTGGTGCCGTCGACCTTCATCGTGTTGATCCGCGAGGTCGGCTGGCGCCGGTCGGCGGTGTAGCCGACGGCGTTCTGCTCGACGCTCCAGAAGGCGTGGCTCTCGGCGAAGTCGGGCTGGTCGCTGACCGCCACGACGAAGCCGTCGGCCAGGCGCGTGTAGATCCCCGACGTGGTCCCGCCGGCCTCGGTGCTGGTGAACGCCAGACCCGCCGTCGGCGTGCTGCCCGTCGTCGTCCACACCGCCTGCGAGCTCGGCCGCGGCCAGATCGGGAACACCTCGCGCCGGTAGTCGCCGCCCCCTGCGGGGATGGTGACGATCTCGGTGGTGGGGTACCCGGCGGCGTCGTTGTAGCGTCCCGTGGTGGTGAACGCGATGCGCGTCCCGTCGAGGGACCAGGCCGGCTCGTAGTCGCGGGAGGGGGTCGCGGTCAGCCGGAGGGTGAACTTCGACTCGACGTGGATGCGGTAGATGTCGTAGCCGTTGGCCGCGGTCGTGTAGCGGCTGAAGGCGATGTTCTCGCCGTCGGGATCCCAGGTCGGCCAGTAGTCGGCGTTGGTGCCCGTGGTGACCTGCTGGAGCTGGGTCCCGTCGGTGCGCACCTTCCAGATCTTCGAGACGCCGCCGAAGGTGTTGCGGCTGAAGGCGACCCACAGGCCGTCCGGCGACACCGCGGGCGTGCGGTTGTAGACGCCGCTGACGGCCGGGACGAGCGTGGTGACCGCGCCCGTCGTCTGGTTGGACAGCATCACGGCGCGGCCGGTCTTGTCGGCGATCCACGCGACGCGCCCGGCACGGGCGTCCCCCTCGTCGCTGCTCGCCGGCGGCGACACGTCGGCCGGCAGGACCGGCGACTCGTCACCACTGGCGGAGGTCTTGGCGAGATAGTGGAAGTCGGAGGCCTGCGCCGAGTACGCCAGCCGGCCCGGCGCGGCCACGGCCGTGATCACCGGGTCGGCGGAAGCGGGCGCGTTGTCGACGGCTTCAATCGTGGGCAGGGCCATCAAAGCTAGAGCGGTCGTTAAAGTCACCGCTGAGACGACGTGAGAGCGTACGCGCACAGGACTCCCCTTTCCCGGACAACATCACCCCAGAGGGTTGCCTTACAAACGGGGGAGGCGCAGCCGCTAAGGGGCAGCCGATCGGGCAGAACGGTCTGCCTGTAGGTGTTCCCGCTCGGCCGTCGCCCCTTACCACCTGCGCATCTAGGTTCGGCGCATGACGACGCTGGCTGCCCTCCAGGACACCGTGCTCGACGTGACTCCCGGCGAGCCCGCGAGCCTGTACCTCACCCTGCGCAACACCGGCACGATCGTCGAGGGTTACACGCTGACCGTCGTTGGCGCCGCCGAGGCGTGGACGGCCGTGGAACCGGCCGAGCTCTCCCTGTACCCGGACACCGACGCCCAGGTGCGGCTGACCTTCAGCGCCCCTCGAAACTCCGACGTACCGGCCGGCGAGGTGCCCTTCGCCGTCCGCGTCCTCCCCCGCGAGCACCCCGAGACGGCGGTGGCGCCCGAGGGCCTGCTGCGGGTGCAGCCCTTCACCGACACCACCGGCGAGCTCACCCCGCGCACCGCGGGCGGGCGCGTCTTCGGCCGCACCGAGGTGGCCGTCGACAACCGGGGCAACATTCCCGTCAACGTGCGCGTCAACGCCAAGGACGCCGACGACGCGCTGCGCTTCGAGGCCCGGCCCCCCGAGCAGGCGGTCCAGCCCGGGCAGGCGGTGTTCACCAAACTGAGCGTGCGCGCCCGCAAGCCGCGCTGGCGCGGCCCGGCGATCACGCACCCCTACGCCGTGGCGCTCACGACGCTCGACAAGAACGACCAGGAGACCCAGCCGCCGGTGCTGCTGGACGGCAACCTGGTGCAGAACCCGATCATCCCCCGCCACGCCGGACGCTGGCTAGCGGCGCTCGTCGCGCTAGCACTGCTAGCCGCGCTGGGCTGGATGTTCATGCTCAAGCCCGCGGTCGAGTCGGCCGCGGAGAACGCCGTCGCGAGCCCCGTCGAAGACCTCAAAGAACAGGTCGCCGCCGCCGACGAGAAAGCCGAGGCCGCCGAGGAGAAGGCCGAGGAGGCCGCGGCGGGAAACTCCGCGCCGCCGACCGAACCCGCCCCTCCCGGAACGACGCGCTCGCCGTTCTCGACACGGCTGGAGGCCACGGCCGGCGCCAACGGCACCGACGCCGACGAGCACGTGGTGCCCGAGAAGACGACGCTGTCGCTGACCGACATCGTCCTGGAGAACCCGCAGGGCGACACCGGCCGCCTCGACGTCGAGGTCAACGGGCAGCTCGTGTTCACCGTGTCGCTGGCGAACTTCCGCGACCTCGACTACCACTTCGTGACGCCCCTGCGGGTACCGGCGGAGAAGTCGGTGATCATCCGGCTGACCTGCCAGAAGCCCGGACCGCGACTGGTCGGCACCAGCTCCGACTCCTGCCGCTCCTTCGTACTGCTCGCCGGGACGAACGCCAAGAAGGCCGAGGCGTAGGCACCGACCGCCCCCGCGAGCCACACCCCCTCACCCCGAAAACGGAGGCGACATGACGGTCTGCAACCGGTGCGGCGCGGCGGTCACCGCCGACGACCAGTTCTGCGGATCCTGCGGCGAATACCTGGAATGGGACGAGACGCCCGGGCAGGCCGGCCAAGCCGACCCGGGCGCCGCCGACACGCAGGTCGCGGCGAGCGCGCAGAACGGCGGCTCCACCACCGCCGCGGCCATCGCGCAGCAGGGAACAACGGCGGCGACGGCGGCACCGGCGTTCGGACGGCAGGTACCCCAGATGCCGACCGCCCCGAAACAGCCCACCCCGCCCCGGCACACCGAACCGCCGCCGGTGCAGCCCGGACAAGTCGCCGAACAGCCCATCCGGCCCCGCCCCGCACACGTCGAACGCCCCGCCGCGCCCCCGATCGAACTCCTCGGCACCGACCAGGTCCGCTGCGGCCCCTGCGGCGCCGCCAACGACGACACCCGCAAGTTCTGCCGACGCTGCGGAGCATCACTCGCCGCCGAAACCGGCCCCGCCGAAGTGAAACTCTCCTGGTGGCGCAGGCTCTTCCGCAAACGCGGCCCCGAGGACAAGAAGTGGTACGCCGCCGGGCACCGGCGATCCCAACGACGCATCCGCATCATGCGCATCGTCGGCATCCTCCTCGTCATCGCCATCGTCCTCGGCGTCATCGCCGCCTGGCCCGCCCGCTCTTACGTCGACGCCATGGTCAACACCGTTAAAGACCGCTTCACCGAACACGTCCCCATCGTCCCCAGCGACGTACGGACATCCAGCAGCACCACCGGCACCAAAGCCCAAAACCTCCTCGACGGCATCGCCGACAAATACTGGGCCCCCGGCGGCGACGGACTCGACGAATGGGTCGAAGTCGAATTCAACAACCCCGTCCGCATCGTCGACCTCGTCGTCTCCTCAGGCGCCTCCCGAGCCCAAGACCAGTTCCTCACCCAAGCCCGCCCCGAGAAACTCGTCGTCACCATGACCGCCGAAGACGGCAAAGAGACCATCGAAGAAATCACCCTCGTCGACCAAGCCGACCCCCAAACCTTCGGACTCGGCGTATCCGACGTCGTCACGGTCAAACTCACCGTCAAAAGCGCTTACGGCTACGAACACGGCAAAGCCGTCGCCATAGCCGAGCTGGAGTTCTTCACCCGCAAGTGAAGAACACGAAAGGGACCCGCCCTGCCCGCGGGTCCCTTTCTGTGCTTGCTGGGTCGGAGGCTAACGAAACGCCTGCCGGGTAGGGGATCGGGCTGCGGCACCTCCTCCGGTGCCGGGTCCCCGGAGTGGGGTGACGCCTGAACTGGCGGGTGCCCGGCGCGAAGCGGCCGGCACCGCTGCGGGATTCGGTGCGCCCAAGCTGGCGAGTGCGGGGCAAGCCCGGCGGCTGGGGCCGCCCGGGGCGACTACCGACGGCCCGCAACCCTCGCCGAGAACCGGGTCCAGGGACGGAGTCCCTGGTGGGGGTCTGGGGGCGAAGCCTCCCAGCAGGGTCTGGGACGGAGTCCCAGCAGGGGCCTGGGGACGGCGTCCCCAGCGGGGGCGCGGGGGGCGGAGCCCCCGGCCGGGTGAAGGCCGCAACACCACCCACGCCACGAGCCCCGCCACAACCGGCTGATCTCCCACTCTCCCCCAGCCCTCGCCGATCCCCAGCCCTACCGAACCCCGCCACGCACTCAACCCCGCAGCGCGACGGCGACATCGAGAACCAACCCGATCCGCTCGATGAGCCGCCCCGGCCCCGCGGTCGCCCGAAGAATCTCCCGCAGCTCCCCCACCAGGTCAACGCCGCCGTCACCACCCCGGCCCCCACCCAGACCCTCGCCAAGCCCCCCGCCCAGCATCCCCGCCAAGTAAGCCGCCACTTCCCGGTCACCCCGCGCCAGATACTTCGCGACGATCGGAATCATCAGCAGCGCGACAACCCCCGGATCGCCGTCGTCCGGCCGCGCACCACGCCCGAGCCCGTCGAGGGCCTCGGACAGCGGCAGCTCGCCCCGGCGGCCGTCCTCACCCACGAGGAGCCCGGCCTCGGCGGGAAGCGGCGACTCACCGGGCCAGGTGTACCAGTCGACCCCGACCAGCAGCGGCCCGGTGAGATGAACGGCCGCGAGGTAACCGCCGCCGACCGGCCCGTTCGAGGGATCGTCGCGGACCAGCACCGCTTCGCCGAGGAGACACGGTCCACCGGTGACCACGAGGTCGAGGTCGCTCCAGTCGTCGGCCCCGCCCTTGGCGAAGGAACCGACCTGCCAGAGACTCCGCCCGTCCGCGGCGGCCTGCGCGCTGATGCGCTCCAACAGCACCGCGCGCGCTTCGGCGTGCCTCGCCAGCAGGCGTCGAGCCTCGGCTCGGTCCATGGTCGTGACCCACCCGCCGCCCTACCGAATCTCGTACATCCCCTTCTCGTACGACGGCCCGTAGTACTCCTCAAGCTCCTCGACCGTCTCCTCGGTCTCCTGCACCCGCTTGACCAGCCGCGCGTGCGACTCCACCGCCGTCGGATTCCACGTCTCGGGCCGCCACAGCGACGACCGCAGGAACGCCTTGGGGCAGTGGAAGAAGATCTGCTCGACCTCGACGACGATCGCGAGCCTCGGCCGGTGGCCCTTCACGACCATGCCGTCGAAGAAGGGCGCCTCGCGAACCAGCCTGGCTCGGCCGTTGACACGGAGGCTGTCGGGGCGGCCCGGAATGAGGAACAGCAGCCCGACGTGCGGGTTGGCGAGGATGTTGGTGAACCCGTCGACGCGGTTGTTGCCGGGCCGGTCGGGGATGGCGAGGGTGTGGTCGTCGAGGACGTGCACGAACCCGGCCGGGTCCCCCTTCGGGGAGACGTCGAGGTTGCCGTCGGCGTCGCTGGTGGCGATGAGGCAGAAGGACGCGGCGGCGAGCCATTCGCGGTCGACGTCGAGCAGCCGGGTGCGCTCCTTGGTGATGGCGCGCTGCTTGGGCACGCCGAACATCTCGCGCAGTTCGTCGGCGGAGCCGACCTCGACGTAACCGCGTTCGGCGTCCAGTGCTGAGGTCATGGTGAGGGCTCCCGCCTCTAGATCGACGCCTCGATCCTAGCGGTCTTTTTTGCCGTGCTTTTCGATGTAGTCGATGAACGCCGCGCGCAGCAAGGGCTCCTCCTCGCCGTACCCGCGGCCGTGGAACTCCTGGTAGGTCTCGACGATGTTGTCGATCACCGACCCGATCGAGCCGACCGAGCCGTCGGTCTCGGCGTTGTAGGAGTGCGGCAGGTGCTCGATGACGTCCCAGAAGAAGCTGAGGTCGAGGCGGCGCCGGGCGAGACTGAAGGCGCGCTCGCGCAGCTCCTCGGTGGACAGGGCGGCGAGTCCTTCGACGGGCGCCGGGCGGGCGTCGGATCCGGGAGTGGTCGCGGGATCGGTCATGGCGCCATGTTAGGCGTGTTCGGCGGCGCGGGCGGGCGGTTTGCCGGTGCCGCCGCGACTACAGTCGCGCAGTGGGGCATGAAACCCCCGCTTGCGGCGGGTTTCCGCCTAGATCATGACGGATACGGGCAGGCGCGAACCGCGCGATCGGGACTAAGGTCCCTTGTGGACCAAGCCTTGTGGACGTAATGGACCCCGGCTGACCTGCGCTTCCGTGAACATGACCGACTCCCGCCCTGTGCAAGACCATCATCCCAAGCGCCAGGGCTACCTGACCGTTCGGCCACGGCGATCATGTGAAGAGTTCGCTACTCTCAGGAACGAACCGGTCGTCCCCAGTGGCTGCCCTCCACGATCGCGG
The DNA here is from genome assembly GCF_040655735.1 of Phytomonospora sp. NPDC050363. Lineage (NCBI taxonomy): Bacteria > Bacillati > Actinomycetota > Actinomycetes > Micromonosporales > Micromonosporaceae > Phytomonospora > Phytomonospora sp. NPDC050363. The sequence goes on along the minus strand of NZ_JBFAKK010000002.1, from coordinate 96,838 downwards.
AGACCTCCGGGCACTTCATTCCTGTCGGGGGAGAACGGCGGCGTGGCCGCGCAGGGAGGAGGGCGATGCAGACCGTCATGCACCGCGAGACGAGCGGACTGGTGCGAACCAGACTGCTCGCGGACCTCAACTCGGTACGTACAGCACCACTGGCCCTGGTCACCGCACCGGCCGGATTCGGCAAGACCACACTGCTGACCCACTACGCCCACTATTTCCGCAACACGACCGGCGGCAGCGTCGGGTGGCTGGGTGTGGGGCCCGGACACGCCGACCCGCACCGCCTCGTCGCCGACATCAGGCGCTGCATTCCCTGCGAGCTACCCGAAGCCCGCGACGAAGGCGACCTCGACGAGCTCCTGCGCGCACTCGACGCGGCGGCCGTCGGTCACATGCTCCTGGTCCTCGACGACGTCCACTGCCTGGACAACTCACCCTCGGAGCAGATCCTCGACCGCCTCATCGCAACCGCGCCCAGTCGGTTGCGGCTGGTGCTGGCGTCGAGGCGGATGCCGAGGCTGAACCTGGCCCGGCACGAGCTGGCCGACGTGAGCATCATCGACGCCGAGCAGCTGCGCTTCCGCAGCTGGGAGACCGAACAGCTGCTGCGCCTGGTCTACCGCGAGCCGCTCCCGCCCGCCGACATCGCCGCCCTCGACAGGCGCATCGGCGGATGGGTCGCCGGACTCCAGCTCTTCCATCTGTCCACAAGGGGCCGCTCGCTCGCCGAGCGCCGCGAGGCCGTCGCCGCCCTCGACGGACGCGCGACCCTCGTGCGCGCCTACCTGGCGCGTACCGTGCTGGCCGAGCTCCCCGCGAAACTGCGCGACTTCCTCGTCCGCACCAGCGTCTTCGACGTGCTCACCGCCGCCCGCTGCGACCGTCTCCTGCGGCGCCACGACTCGGCGCGGCACCTCGCGGAGCTGGAACGCCTGCAGGCGTTCACGACCAGCCCCGACGGCGGCCGCACCTACCGCTACCACGAGGCGCTGCGCTCGCACCTGGCGGCGACGCTGTCGGACGGGATCGGCGAGAAGGCCGCGCGGCGCCACCACTCCAGGGCCGCGCAGCTGCTCCTCGACGAGGGCGCGCTCACCGAGGCGGCCCGCGCCTACGCCCGCGCCGAGGACTGGACGACCGTGCGCAGGCTCCTGTCGCGGATCGGGTCGGGAATCGTCGCCGACGGCGTCGAACCCTGGCGCGACGTCCTGCCCGCGTGGCTGGTCACCGAGGATCCCTGGCTGCGTCTGGCCGAGGGCAAGCACCTGTTCAGCCGGGGCCAGCTCACCGCCGCCGCCGAATGCCTCATCAGGGGCGCGGCGCTCTTCGGCGACGACGACGGCCGCGCGCACAGCCGCGCCGCCCTCACCAGGGTCAGCGTCTGGATGCCCGGGCCCGCCGGCCCGCAGGGCCACTGGGAGAACCGGCTGCGGGCCGCGACCCAGCGGCACCCGGCACTGGCGGCCGCCCAGGCCGACCGGATGCCGGCGCCCTACGGAACGCTCGTGCGGACCCTCTCCCACGTACTGAGCGGACGGATCGCCGAAGCCGCCGGCGCATTGTCCACTGTGGAACCCGACGGCACCGACCTGGTGATGCTCGCGCTGCGCGCCTGCCAGGCCATCGGCGTGCTCACCGAGGATCCGGCGACCGGCACCTCGCGCCTGTCGGAGCTGGCCAGCGAGGCCGAACGCGCCCAATACCCGTGGCTGGCGCGCATGGCGCGGGCCGCGGTCGCGCTCGACGGCACCGAGGACAGCGCGAAGACCGCCGTCGGCGTCGCCGAGGAGTGCTCACGCGAAGGCGACGAGTGGGGCGCGGTCCTGGCCACCGGGCTCGCCTGGCTCCAGCACGCGGGCAGCGCGCACGCCGATCCGCTCGCGCTGGCCGAACTGGTCCAGCGCTGCTCGCGGCTCGACGCCGGCGTGCTGCACTCCTGGGCGCAGTCGCTGTACGCGCTGTCGGCGGTGGCGACGAACCTGCCCGACGCCGACGTGGAGGCCTCCCGCGCGATCAGCGTCGCCCGGGCGGCGGGCGCGCACGGCGCGCAGGTCGCCGCGCTGATCGCCTCGGCGCGGGCCGAACCGGCCCAGTCGATCGAACTGACCGACCGGGCCCGGCTGCTGGCCATCGAGTGCGGCCTGCCGCAGTCCCTTGTGGACCGCTGGCTGGACGCGCCGGCCGAGTCGACCGACCCGAACCCCGCCCCGGTCGCCCGGGCTCCGCTGGCACTGCTGTGCCTCGGCGGTTTCCAGGCCTTCCGCGACGGCGTCCGGATCGACTTCACGGCCGTCAAACCGAGGGCCCGCGCGCTGCTGCGGCTGCTCGCGATACACGGCGGCGCACCGGTTCACCGCGAGAGCCTGGCGGAGGCGCTGTGGCCGACGCTGCCGGTGACGGCGGCGACGCACAGTCTCCACGTCGCGGTGTCCAGCCTGCGACGGCTGCTCGAACCGGGCGTCGAGCGCGGGGCCCACCGGGTCTTGATGCGCGAGGGCGACAGCTACAAGCTCGTGCTGCCCACCGACGGCTACGGCGACGTGATCGCCTTCCGCCGGGCGGTGCACGACGCGCGTCTGGCGCGGATGACCGGTGACGTCACCACGACCGCGACGGCCCTGCGGGCGGTGATCTCGGCCTACACGGGCGATCTGCTGCCCGAGGACGGCGCCAGCGAGTGGGTCGTGCACGAGCGCGAGCAGCTGCGCAGGGCGGCCGCCGACGCGGCGGCGACCCTGGCGGCGCTGGAGCTGGCGCGCTCGGACGCGGGCGCGGCGACCACGGCCGCCGAGCGCTGCGTGGCCATCGACCGCTACCACGACGAGGGGTGGCGCCTGCTCATCGACGCCTGCGAGCGCGGCGGGAACCGTGCCGCGGCACGGGATGCGCAGGGAAGGTACGGGCAGATCCTGTCGGAACTGGATCTGGACTGAGAAGAGGCGCGGGTATGGGCGGGGCCGTCACGGCCCCGCCCTCGCCGTGTCAGTAGGTGTACTCGAACCCCGACCAGATGACGAAGTCGACGTTGCCCTCGGCCACCCACTCGCCGCCCAGTGCGGTGGCCAGGCTGTCCTGTCCGCCGGCGGGGAAGAGGAAGCCGTTGGCGCCGCCGGCGGGCTCGCCCATGAACTCGATCATCGGGGCGGGCACGCCCGCGGCGTCCTGGCGCTGGAGTTCGGCGATGAACTCGTCGTGCTTGCGCGCGTAGCCCTCGGGGTCGGTCTTCTTCTCGCCGAGCAGGATGGGTGCGGGAACGCGCACGTCGGGGAGGTCGCTGTACACGGCCGAGAGCGGGTCGAGGTAGTTGGAGTCGAAGGCGCCGTCGTGGACCTCGGAGGCGGCGACCTGTTCGGGCGTCCAGGCTTCGGGGATGAGCGCGACCGCCGCCACGACCCGCTCGAAGCCCGGGACCCACGTGCGGTCGGCGCCCTTGGCCGGGCGGTAGGCGAGGAAGACCCGGCAGGGGCCTTCGGCCATTTCGCGGTAGATGTACTCCATCGAGTCGACGCCGGACATGACGACCGTGCCGCCGCGGCTGTTGAGGATGCCGATCTCGACGAAGTCGCCGTGGTCGTCGTCGGGGGCGGTGTGGGTGCGCAGCGCGGTGTTCCAGTCCATGGCGGGCATCGTGCCAGGTGGGCGCCACCCGACTGACAGGTCCTCCCCGACTTCGCCTCGGCGGGTGACCTGTCCCTCGCGCGCTGCGTCGTGGCTCACTCCCCCTGGCGATCCGCGGACGCAGTCCCTACGCTTACTCCTCGTGAGGTTCTCCGTCATCCGTGTCTGGCTGGTTCGCCGCCTGCACGTCGACTTCTGCCGCGTCACCGGCGTGGCGTGTTGCGCGCTCTGATCCAGCAGAGCGTGCGTTAAACGCACCCGTTCGGCCCCTCACTCACCCCTCCGCACGCCTTATCCGCTTCATGCCCGCGTGCGCCTTTTCCTGGAGTCACCCCATGCTCGCTCTCGTCAAGAGAGTCCCCTTCAGCGTGCAGCTGCTCATCGGTCTGGTGCTCGGCGCCGGTCTCGGCTGGGTCGCCCGCAACTGGGACGTGTCCTGGCTGACCACGACGCTGACCCAGATCGGCACGATCTTCGTGCAGCTGCTCAAACTCGCCGTTCCGCCGCTGGTGCTGACCGCGGTGGTCGTCTCGATCGCCAACCTGCGCAAGCTGTCCGGCGCCGCGCGCCTGGTCGGCAAGACCCTCATGTGGTTCGGGATCACCTCGCTGCTCGCCGTGGGCGTCGGCCTGGGTCTCGGACTGCTCACCGACCCCGGCAAGGGCGTGTCGCTGGGCACCGCCGAGGCGCCGGAGCACGTCGGCGGCTGGACCGACTTCCTGACCGGGATCATCCCGACCAACATCGTGGAGTCGTTCACCGAGGTCAACGTCCTGCAGATCGTGTTCATCGGCATCGTCCTCGGCGCGGCCGCGGTCGCCGTCGGGGACAAGGCCGCACCGTTCCTGAAGCTCAACGAGTCGCTTCTGGAGCTGGTGCAGAAGGCCCTGTGGTGGATCATCCGCCTCGCGCCGATCGGCACGCTGGGCCTGATCGGCAAGGCCGTGGCGACCTACGGCTGGGATCTGCTGCGGCCGCTGGCGACCTTCAGCGCCGACGTCTACATCGGATCGCTGCTGGTCATGCTGGTGATCTACCCGATTCTGCTGCGCGTGTTCGGCCGCGTGAACCCGCTGACCTTCCTCAAGAAGGCCTGGCCGGCCATCGAACTGGCCTTCGCGTCGCGCTCCTCGGTCGGCACGATGCCGCTGACGCAGCGCGTGACGACCGAGCGTCTGGGCGTCCCGCGCGACTACGCGTCCTTCGCGGTTCCCTTCGGCGCGACGACCAAAATGGACGGTTGCGCGGCGGTGTACCCGGCGCTGGCGGCGATCTTCATCGCGCAGGTCTTCAACGTGCCGCTGGGCATCGAGGACTACCTGCTGATCGCCTTCGTCTCGGTCATCGGCTCGGCGGCCACCGCCGGTCTCACCGGCGCGATCGTGATGCTCACGCTGACCCTGTCGACGCTGGGCCTGCCGCTGGAGGGTGTCGGCCTGCTGCTGGCGATCGACCCGATCCTCGACATGATCCGCACCGCCACCAACGTGACCGGCCAGATGGTGGTCCCCGTCCTGGTCGCGCGCTCGGAGCGCAGCCTCGACGAGGGGATCTTCACCGCGCCGAGCCAGCCTCTCGACGCCGAACCGGCAAGGCCCGCGGAGCCCGCCGAACCGGCGAAGCCGACGGTGATCCGCGAGCCGGAACCGGCCTACGGTTCCTGACCGTCCACAAAACGCCTGGAGGCGGCCGCCGGTGATAACCGGTGGCCGCCTCCGCCGCACCCGGCGGACAATCGGGCCGTGACCGACATCGAAGCGCTCATCGACGAAGGCCTGTCCACACCCGTCGAAGGGTGGGACTTCACCCGCTTCGGGCGACGGCTGCGTCATGAGAACGCGCCCTGGGACTTCACCGGAAGCGCCGTTTCGCTGGCGTCGCGGGCGAAGGCGCTGCTCGACATGGGAACCGGCGGCGGCGAGTGGCTGTCGGGGATTCTGGAGCGGCACCGGCCGCCGCTGGTCGCGGCGACCGAGGGCTGGGCGCCCAACGTCCCGGTCGCCACCGAGCGCCTCGCCGCCCACGGTGTTCCCGTGGTCGTCTACGACGGCGCTCCCGACAACGTCGACCAGGTGCCCCGGTGGGTCCGAGGGGACGATTCCCTTCGGGGACAACGCCTTCGACGTCGTCCTCAACCGGCACGAGTCCTACCTGGCCTCGGAGGTCGGACGAGTGCTCAAGCCCGGCGGGGCCTTCTTGACGCAGCAGGTCGCCGACGGCTGGAGCGACGACCTGCACGACGTGCTCGGCCTGCCGCGTCCGCCTGCGACGGGCTTCACGCGCGACTTCGCCGTGACGCAGGCCGAGGCCGGCGGCCTCACCGTCGTCGAGAGCGGGGAGGGCGCCGACCTGGTCGCCTACGCCGACGTCGCACCGCTGGTCTGGTACGTGCGGATCACCGCGTGGGCGGTGCCGGGACTCGACCCGGCCGCGAGCCGTCCCTTGTGGAGGGAGGTCCAGCGGCGCATCGAGTCCGACGGGCCGCTGGTCCTGCGCGAGCCGCGCTTCTGGCTGCGCGCGACGGTCTGAGTCAGCCGACCGCTTCGGCCTCGCGGGCCGGGGCCGCGCCGCGTTTCGCGCGGGCCTTGCCCTTCCCCTTGTCCAGCCACCACTCGGCGATCAGCAGGTTCACCACCCAGCTCAGCCAGATGCTGGCGCCGGCGGCGTCGAGGATCAGGCGGTCCATGTCGCCGTCGTACTCCAGCTCCAGGAAGGGCATCAGCAACCCGAGCATGATGCCGATCCACAGGCGGTTGACCACAATGGACGTGCACAGCGCGAAGCTGCGGACCATCCAGCGGCGGTGATCGCCGAACTGCCGCCGCCGCGCCGACTTGTAGCCCCGGTAGGTCACCAGCAGCCACACCACGCACAGGGTCGCGTTGCCGACCCTGCCGACGATGCCGACCACCGAGGTCAGCGAGGCGACGATGCCGAGCAGGGCCGTCGGGAGCACGCCGGCGAACACGTAGACGCGGCCCATCCGGCGGTGCGCGAGGGGGTACTTCGCGCGAAACCACGGCCAGACCTGGAATCCGCACATGATCAGGGCGATCGTGCCGAAGCCGATGTGCCCGACCAGGGTCGGCTGGTGCCAGGGGGCGTTCTCGCGGATCGCGACCCGCGAACCGCCGGTCAGGTACGGCGGAAGCGAGAAGGCCAGGAAGGCCGCCATCACCACGAACATGGGCGCGACCCACGGTCTGCGCCAGAAGGACCTCTTCGGGGTCGCTGTCGTCACCATCACGCTTCTCCCTACTGCGTATGAGATACGCAGTGAAGCGTATGAGATACGCAATTGATGGACCAGGGGTCTAGACCCCGTAAAGTCCAGGAGGTGACCACGAGGACCACGCCATGAGCGAGCAGCGGCCCGGCGTCGAGCTGCTCTGGGGCGAGCCGAAACGCCCCTCGCGCGGACCCCGGCCGGGACTGAGCCTCGACCTGATCGTCGGGGAGGCCATCGCCATCGCCGACGCCGAGGGCGTCGGCGGCGTGACCATGCCCGCACTGGCCCGCCGCCTCGGCGCGGGGACCATGTCGCTCTACCGCTACGTTCCCGGCAAGGACGACCTGATCTCGCTGATGATCGAGACGGCGACCGGGGACGCTCCCGACCTCGACGTCGCCGCCGGATGGCGTCCCGCGATCACCGCGTGGGCGCACGCCACCCGCACGATCCTGCTCGCCCACCCCTGGATGCTCGACGTCGTCACCAGCCCCCGCGTCATGGGCCCGCGCGAACTCGGCTGGCTGGAGGCCGGACTGGAGGCGCTCGCCGCGCTGCCATTGGCCCCGATGCCGCGCTTCGACCTGACCCTGCTGGTCAACGGATACGTCCGGGGCGTCGCGCTCGAACAGGTGCACGGCGAGGAGGTCGCCCGGCAGGGGCCGTTCTTCACGCCCGAACTGCTCACCGAGCACGGCCGCGCGGCGGACTTCCCGCGACTCATGGAGGTCATGGAGACCTTCCCCTTCACCGAGGCGCCGAGCGCGGGCGAGGACGCGCGATTCGCCTTCGGCCTCGAACGCCTCCTCGACGGGATCGAAACCCACCTCGGCGACACCACCGTGTGACAAAGTGGTCAGCGAGCGGAGGAGGTCGACATGCGCGTGGTCATCGCGGGCGGGCACGGCAAGATCGCACTGCACCTGGAGCGACTGCTCAGTGAGCAGGGGCATCAGGCCGTCGGACTGGTGCGCAACCCCGACCACCTCGGCGACCTCGCGGCCGTCGGCGCCAAAGGGATCCTGTGCGACCTGGAGACGGCCGCGTCGCTGACCGTCGCGGAGTTCGTGGCCGGGTCGGACGCGGTGGTCTTCGCCGCGGGCGCCGGCGCGGGCAGCGGCGAGACCCGCAAGGACACCGTCGACAGGGGCGCCTCGGTCGTGCTGGCCGAGGCCTGCGAACAGGCCAATGTGGACCGTTTCGTGCAGATCTCCTCGATGGGCGCCGGCGCCGAACCGCCGCCCGGCACCGATCCGGTCTTCGCCGCCTACCTGCGCGCCAAGACCGCCGCCGAGCGGGACCTGCGGGAACGCGACCTCGACTGGACGATCGTGCGGCCGGGCCGGCTCACCGACGACCCGCCGACGGGCAAGGTGCGCCTGGAGCCCTCGGTGCCGCGCGGATCGGTGCCTCGCGCCGACGTCGCCGCCGTCTTGCTGGCGGTCCTCGCCGAGCCGGGCACCGGCGGAATGACGCTCGAACTCGTCGAGGGGCCACTGTCGGTCGAGGACGCCGTGCGCGCGGTGGCAAAGGGCACAGAGCGCTAGCGCGGCGACCGAACGGTCGTTAAGTTGCCTAGATGACGCCTTCCCAGACTTACGCCGCCGTCCGCCGTCGTCTGCTCGATCTGGCGTCCACGATGGACGCCGCGACCCAGGCGAAACCCGTCCCCGCCCTGCCCGGATGGTCGGTGCGCGACACCTACGCGCACCTGGCCGGGATGTGCACCGACGTGCTCGACCAGCGCCTCACCGGGATGCCGAACCACGAGTGGACGGCCGGCCAGCTCGCCGAGCGCGCGCCGCTGTCCTTTGTGGACGTCTGCGCCGAGTGGGAGAAGCGCGGTCCCGGTATCGACATGGTGCTGGCCGCTCCCGGAAACGAGCGCAGCGCCCTGATGGTCCAGGACGCCTGGCAGCACGAGCAGGACGTGCGCGGCGCTCTCGGCCTGCCCGGCGACCGCAACGCCGAGACCTGCGCCTGGATGGCCGGGTTCACCCTCACCCACCTCGCCCGCCGCTGGCCGGAAGGACTGCCCGCCGTCCGCGCGGTCGCCGGCGGGATCGACCGCACACTCGGCGAAGGCGCCCCCGCGGCGACCCTGCGCACCGATGTCTACGAACTGGCACGGTTGACGCTGGGCCGCCGCAGTCGCGCGCAGATCCTCGCGCTCGACTGGGAAGGCGATCCCCGGCCGATGCTGGACCACCTCCACGCGTTCACACTGGCCGAGGTCGAGCTGGCGGAGTAGGGCGCGGTCGGCGAGCCGCGGGCCGGAGATCGCCATCGCGGCGAGCGAGTCAGGTCGGTTCCGGAAAAGCCCTGAACACCCACTGAAAAACTCTGCCCCCGTCGCCGCCTCACCGTGACCCGATGCTTGCCCTGAGTGCCGCGACCCGGGGTCCCGGCGTCAATACCGTCTCCCTGGACAGCACGCACGAACCGCCCAATGGGGGTAACACCACCATGAAATCCTTAGTTCGCAAGCCCGCCCGCCGCGGGTCCACAGTGGCCGGAGCCGGTGCTCTCGCCGTCGTTCTCGCCGCGTCCCTCGCCCCCGCCATTCCCGCGCAGGGCGCCGGCGGCGTGGCGACCGTCTACGTCGTGACGCAGGAAGGCCTCACCGTCAACGACGGAACCCGCCTCGCCGAGGCATTCCGCGTCGGCAACGCCCTCTACCCCAACGGCTCATTCCAGTACGTCGACGCCGAGCGCTTCCAGGCACTGCCGAAGGAAAGCGTCGGCCAGGGCAAGGACGAGGAGGGCAACCCGACCGTCAGCACGGCCGTCGACCTCGCCGCCCTCGCCGCGATCAAGCCCTACCCGGAGGACCAGGCGCTCGCCGCGGCCCGCCGGCTGAGCGGGATCGCCCTGCTCAGCGAGGGCATGTCGGCCCTCCCGGTCGTCTCGCACAGCAACTTCAGCCTCAACGACGACAAGGGCAACGTCGTCGCCGAGCACGCCATCGACACCCAGGTCAGCTTCGACATCACCCTCGACGGCCTGCCGCTGACCGGTCAGGGCGCGAACCTGCGCATCAGCTTCGACGGCGGCGGCACGGTCACCGAACTGTCGCAGTCGCTGCGCCGCCTCGCCCCGAGCCGCCAGGTCCCCGTGATCAGCCCCGACGAGGCCCGCGCCGACTGCAAGCGCCTGTACGGCGACGCCGTTGAGCAGGGCGAGCCGACGCTGGGCTACCAGATGCCCGAGCTGACCTCGCAGAACGCCGACGGTCGCGGGACCGTCAAGGAGGTCTGGCCGCAGTACACGTGCCGCCCGGCCGGGCAGGACACCACGCAGGCGAGCAGGCTCGTGCCGGCGGTTCGCGAGTCGGCGCCGTCGTTCACCGTCGACGTCCAGCGGCAGGGCGACAGCGTCTCGGCGACCTCGAAGGTCTCCGGCGGAACGGCGCCCTACAGCTACCAGTGGTCGTCGTCGACGACCGTTCTCGACAAGAGCACCGACCCCTCCGTCGGCTACCGGCGCACCGCTCGCGACGGCGCCAAGGGCGAGTCGGTGACGCTGGAAGTGACCGACGCCAACGGGATCACGGCGCTGGCGTCCGTCGTCGCCGACGGCGACGGCGGCTTCTTCGGGGGTTCGCAGCCCGGTGGCGGGGGCTTCGCCCTCGGCAGTGTCGGGATCTCGCAGACCGTCGACGAGTGGCAGTGCGCGCAGGCCAGCGCGAACGGCTTCAAGTCGGTGATGCAGAGCAAGGGACAGTTCGTCGACCACGACTGGCGCGGCGCCTCGTCCTGGGAGAAGGACTTCAAGGACTCGGGCCAGAGCGGCTGGGACTACGAGTACGCCGACGACGTCGACGCCCAGTGGTACACCGGGCACGGCTGGTCGGGCGGCTTCACGTTCAAGAGCAGTGTGAACGACACCAGCATCGTGCCCTCGGACCTGCGTCTGGGTGACGTGAACAACGAGTGGCTGCAACTGGAGTCGTGCCAGGTCCTGCGCGACACCAACGGATCCCACGACTACATCTCCCGTTGGGGGCAGTCGTTCCGCGGGATGCACATGATGAACGGCTTCCACACCAACGCCTACTGCGTGGGCGGCGGGACCGGCGGGACCTTCGCGAAGTACCTGTTCCCGCAGAAGTTCCTGTGGTGGACGATCCGGCCGGCCTACACCGTCCGCAAGGCGTGGGCGACGATGGCGCTGCTGAAGGAACCCCATGGGGTCGTGTACCGGTCCTTCGGGCCGGCGCGCTATCTCGGCGGCGGCAAGTGGCTGACCAACGCCGAGGACCACTACTGGCAGTCGGGTTACTCGACGGGGCCCGACATCATGCCCACCGGCTGGTGGTGGACGGTGAGCGGCACCGTCTGATGTAGACGCTGATCGGCGGTCCGGTCCGGCTCACGCCGGGCCGGGCCGTCGGGCGTCAGCCGGGGAAGATGTCGTCGCAGTCGACGGGTTCGCCGTTCATGGAGCACTTGGTATCGGTGCCGGGCGCGGCGTCGAGGGGGTCGCCGAGTTCGGCGTCCGAGGGCGGCTTCTCGTCGACGGTGAGGCCGTAGTCGGTGAAGGAGTAGGCCGCCGAGAGCGTCCCGTCGACGGTCGCGAAGTGGAAGGTGGCGGGCCGGCCCTCGGCGTCGAGCGTCAGGGTGAAGGGCACGGCGGACACGTCCGCGCCGACGCTCCCGTCCAGGTCGGCGAGCGTGGAGGTGCGCAGATCCAGAGTGCCGGTGTACTCACCCGGCGCCGTCTGGGCCACCCCCTCGGCCGAAGCGACGGCCCCTGGGAGAGCCCACGGCTCCAGCCCGGAGAACGCCGTCGCACCCGGCACGGTCCGCACCCAGCCGATGACGGCCCGGCCACCGCTGGTCATCCGGCTCCACGCCTCCTCGCCGATCATCAGGATCTCGGCGCCCGACGCGAAGCGCGAGTCGACCTCCTCGTACGCGACGCGCAAGGTTCCGGCGTGGGCGTCGGCGCTTCCGCCGCCCTCGGCCGAGGCGGCGGGCTTCTGGAAGCCGCCCATGGTCCGCTGAGGCGTCGTGAAGTCGATGTCGAAGCGGTAGCTGCCGGTCGCCAGGATCGCGGCCGCCTCGCCCGCCGAATCCGGCGACTGCACCGGTTCCGCCGAAGCGCCCATCGGCGCGTTCGGTGTGACCGTCGGACCGGCGCACGCCGACGTGACCGCCAGCAGCAGACATGCGGCGAACGCGCGCACGGGCAGGGAGACGAGCGGCATGGGCACTCCTCGCGAACGTGGATCGCGGGCGACGATCCGTGGGCTCCACCGAGGCTACCCGCCAGTGGCAACGCTCACCTTGCACTAAATAGCGGGCCGCTGACCTGCACGGTCACATCCTTGTGCCACCGGAACACAAAACTGCCTTCTTACGGACGACCGCACAGGCACATAACTTCATACCTGTTACAAACAGTGCCCCAAGGGCACGGGTTGACTCCGCAGAAAGGCCCGTCATGGAACGCAAGGACCGCCCCGCTCTCCGGCTCGCACTCCTGGCCATCAGCCAGTTCCTGATCGCCGTCGACTTCGACATCGTCTTCGTCGCGCTGCCCGCCATCGGCCGCGACCTCGACTTCTCACCGCAGACCCTCCAGTGGGTCATCAGCGCCTACACCGTCACCACCGGCGGCTTCCTGCTCTTCGGCGGACGCGCCGCCGACCGCCTCGGCGCCCGCCGGGTCTTCATCGCCGGCATCGCCGTGTTCGGCCTCGCCTCACTCGTCGGCGGCCTCGCCGAGTCGCAGACCGTCCTCATCGCCGCCCGCGCGGTCCAGGGACTCGGCGGCGCGCTGCTCACCCCGGCCGTGCTGCGCCTGATCAACATCTCCTTCGAGGGCAAGGCCAAGGTTCGCGCCTTCACGATCTGGAGCATGGCGGGCAGTTCCGGCGCGGCCGTCGGCGCCCTCGGCGGCGGTGTCCTGACCAGCTTCCTCGGCTGGGAATGGGTCCTGTTCGTCAACGTCCCCGTCGTCGCCCTCACCCTGCTCGCCGCGCCCCGGCTGCTGCACCGCGACACCACTGTGGACGGTAGCGGCAAGGGCTTCGACCTCCCCGGCGCGATCGTCGCCACCGTCGGCGCGACGCTCCTGGTCTTCGGTCTGGTCAGTGGTCCCGAAAGCGGATGGGCGACCCTCGAAGGGCTCGGCGCGCTGAGCGCCGGACTGGCCCTGCTGGCCCTGTTCGTGTGGATCGAGCACCGCAGCGCCTCGCCGCTGATGCCGCTGCGCCTCTTCCGCAACCGCAGCCTCGTCGTCGCGATGGCCGTCGTGTTCATCTTCATGGGCGTCATCGGCACCGAGTACTTCCTGTTCACCAGCCACGTGCAGAACGTCCTGGGCTACACGACCCTCCAGGCGGGGCTGGCGTTCCTGCCGCTGAGCGCGCTGTCGATGGCCGGCGCGGCGAAGGTCGCGCCCTACATCGTCGGCAGGTTCGGGACCCGCACGTCGATCTCGCTGGGGATGGTCGTGGTCGCCGCGTCCTTCCTCGCCCTGGGGCTCGGCATGACCGTCGGCGGCTCCTACTCGGCCCTGATCCCCGGCATCGTCCTTTGGGGACTCGGCGCCGGGACCGCCTTCCCGCCCATCTTCATGACCGCCGGTTCCGAGGTGGCGCCCGACGAGCAGGGCGTCGCCGGGGCCATGACCTCGACCGCCCAGTTCATCGGCGGCGCGGTGATCCTCGCCGGCCTGGTGGCCATCGCCAACGCCGGCATCGACCTCCACTCCGCCACGCCCGCCCCCGTCGGCGACGTCTCCGACGGCCTGCGCGCCGCCGCCTTCGCCGGTGGCCTGCTCACCCTCGTCGGAGCCGGCCTCGCCCGCCTCCTCCGCAAGCAGCCCGCGCCGGACGACACCACCGCGCCGACCGCCGCCGCCGGGCCCGCGCCCGTCCCGGTCGGCTAGGGGCACGGCCCGCACCCGGGCTGGGCCGCCTCTGCGGGCGGGCCGTCAGCGGCCGCCGCCTCCTTGACGGAGGCGGCGGCCGCTTCGTACGCGGCGGCGGCGCGCAGAAGTGCGGGACGGTTGGCGGGAGCGGTGTCGGCGATCATCGCGGCGAGGCGTTTCAGCCGGGCGCGCTCGGCGAGCCAGGTGCGCAGAACGGCGAGAAGCGTGACGGCCAGCGGGACCAGGGCGAGATACGGGATCAATTGCTGCGGCATGGATCCAGCGTGTTGGAGGCGGTGAGTTTCCCGCTACGGTGGGAAACTCGGGGAAACTCCAGCGCGAAAGGGGACCCGATGCCGGGGGGACGGCCAGCGAAGAGGCAGGAGCGCTACGAGGTCTTCGAACCGCTCGCCGAGTGGTTCGCGCGAGCGCTGGAGAACGCCGGATTCCGCAGTGTCAACGCCTTCCTCGAAGCCAATCGGCTGCTCAACAAGAACCTGGTCTACGACCTCGCCAAGGCCGCCCGCCCGCTGAAACTCGAAGAGATCCGGACCATCGCCGCGACTCTGGGGCAACCCGCCGCGGAGGCGGAGACCCTGTGGCGAACGGCGAGGCGGGCCGCGGAACGCCAGGTGCGCGCCGACCAGGACGCGGCGAGCGCGATCTCCTCCTGGGACGACATTCCGGGGCAGCCGCATCCTCAGCTGAAGGACCTGCTGGAGGCGCAGAGCGAGACGGTGGAGCAGCTGCCCTACCAGCGGCTCCAGGTCACACCCCCGCCGTTGTCGACGATCTACGTGCGCCAGCAGGTGACCGCGCACGAGGACGCCGACGCGCCGGAACCCAAGCGGGGCACGCCCGAGACCGCGACCGCCCTCGACGCGCTGAACCTCCATGAGCACCTGCTGATCACCGGCGAACCGGGCAGCGGGAAGTCCACCTTCGGGTACTTCGTGACCGGCCTGCTGGCCCGCCGCTGGCTCGGCGCCGAGGAGGACTGCCCGGTCACCGAACCGCTGATCCCCCTGCGGGTTCCGGCCCGGGAGCTCGTGCGGCCCGGGAGCTGGACGACGGCCCTGGCCGGGGCCGTCAACGACACCCTCGGGCCGATCCTCGTCACCTCGGTCACGGCCGAACTCCTCGCGCGCCGGGTGCACGGAGCGCGGTGGCTGCTGTTCGTCGACGGTCTCGACGAGATCACCGACGACGAGGCGCGCCGCAAGCTCGTGTCCACCCTCGCCCATCACGCTCGCGGTGGAGGGGACTTCCGGCTCGTGGTGAGCACCCGCGCGCTGCCCTCCGACGAACTGGCACCCCTGATGACCGAGCGCATCGGGCACTACCGGATGGTGGAGTTCAAGTCCGCCGACCTGGCCGACTTCGCCGAGCGCTGGTTCCCCGACGAGCGTGCCGGGCAGTACCTGCACCAGGTCCGCACGAGCAGGCTGCGCGAACTGGTGCGCAACCCGTTGCTGGCGACGATCACGGCGGTGATGTTCGCCAAGGAGCCGACCCGCCCGCTGCCGACGAGCAGGGTCGAACTCTACGAACGCTTCTACGAGTACCTGGTGGACGAGCGTTTCAGCGGACGGTCGCGGTCCGACGGCTGGCCGCGCGCCCGCCGCGACGCGCTGATCGAGCACCTGGGACGAGCGCGTTTGGAGAGCGAGCGGGACCTCGCGGAGGTCGCGCGGGAGTGGGCGGAGTCCCAGGGCCTGCCGTCGGACTCCACCGACGGCGTCGGCTCGGTGCAGAACGTTCTCATCGGCACCGGGCTGTTCGTCCACGAGGGACCGTCGATCCGCTTCCTGCACCACTCCTTCGCCGAGTACGTCTCGGCGCGGGCGATCGCGGCCGGCCTGGACAGTGCCACGGACCTGGAGGCGTGGCTGGACGGCGACCATCCCGAGAACCTGGCGCTGTTCACCGCCCTGATCTGGGGGAAGGCGAACGACGGCGGACTCGACGCGAGCGTTCGCCGGATGCTGCGCCGCGACTCCGGAGACTTCGCCGGGATGCTGCTCGCCGAAGGAGGAGCGGCCGTCTCGCCGGCGGTGGCGGAGCAGGTCGTCAGGTACCTCGGCGACAGCGGTCTGGCCAGTGGACGATCCGACTTCCGCGTGCTCGCCTCGATGTGCGAGAACGCCGTGGCCGAGGCCTACCTTCGGGGCCTGATCGAACACGAGGAGCTTCCGGTCGCTGTGCGTGCCGGTGCCGCCGGGGCTCTACTTCGGATCAAGGGACCGGCATATGGCCGCGATCCACTGGTGCGGCTGCTCGATGGGGCGTCTCCTGAGCTAAGGCTCCAGATAGCCCAGACACTCACGGAAGTCATCGGGGAGACGGCCGTACCGATCGAGATCGTCTCGGGAGTGATCGCTGAAGCGGGCACGCGAAATCAGGTCCGGCTGTCGGCGATCGAGGCGCTGTTCGAACTCGGCGAGCAGGCGGTGGCCGAGCACGAACTGGCCAAGCACCTGCTGGAGGACCTTGACGTGGAGGCATCCCTACTCTGGCTCACCGTCTCCGGACCAGACCAGGCCGACCGAGTCGTTGAGCACCGACGACTAGAGTTCCTGGATCCTTGGAGTCTCGCGCAGGTTGCCGACCGCCTCGCCAAGGTGGGTCGCCACGACCTCGTGCCGATACCGGCGCGTGCGGTACTCGCTTCCCCGGATGCCGACGGCATGGACATCGGGTGGGCGGTGCGCGCCTGGAGCAAAGGCGCTGGGGAGGCAACCCGCGCCGAAGTCGCCACGGTCGTCGGCGACCTGGTCTCGCGTGCTTCGATCGGCCAGCTGAACGGGTCCTACTTGGATGAACTCATCGATTGCCTGGGCGAGAGCGGAATGACCGAGAACGCCACTGAGCTACGAGGACGGTTGGAGGCGGAAAGCGCGTCCAGGAAGCGCGATGACCAACCGCATGAAACGAACCCAAACGTCTTGATGAAACGAGCGGAGTACGCGGGAGACCCGGACCTCGCCGTCGCGTACGCACGGCGCGCGCTCGCGACTGCCCAGCTTTCCGATTCGGACTCGGCAAATATGGCCCTCCTGCTGCTCGGTCATGGCGTCGACGACGCTGAGAGCGAAGTGGCCGTGGGCAACTGGGACACGCTCGACGTACGCAAACGGCGCATCGCGGCAGAGAAACTGGCCGAGGCGGGAGTTCCTCTCTACTCGGCACTGGCCGCTTCGGTTCTGGACGATCCGGAAGTTGGAGAGAACGATCTGATCGCCGTCGCCGGGCTCTTGCTCCGGCATCAGGGAGACGGGACACTGCCTGCCATCGTCGCGCGGGCCGCAACGGTGTCGGCCGTGGAGCTATTCGTTCCCTGGATGGGCCTGATGTTCCATCTGGGCCGAGATGAGGAGTTCGCCGCCTTGGCGGTGCGCGCCCTGACCCATCCATACCTCGAAACGGGGCTCTCCGTCGAAGTATCGAGCGTGATCCTCAAGGCCAACCGGCGCGACATCGTTCTCCCGCACCTCCGCGCGGCCCTCGACGACCCCGGCCTCACGCCCCGGGCCCGCGCCAATGTCTCCGCGACGCTCGCCTGGCTCTCCTACCTGCGCCCCGGCACGGACTCCTGCGGCGTCCCCACCTGCCAGAACGCCCCACGAAACACCCCCGGACGTGATGAGGCGGCGCCCCACCCCTGAGACGCCGCCTCCACCCCACAAGGCCCGAAGACCCAGGTCTGTGGTTCTTACCTACCCCTGCCTACCCGATCCACACCGTCGTGTTCGCCGGCAGCACGCCTTCGGCCACCGGTCCCGACGAGACAAGGATGTCACCTTCCAGTGTGCCCAGCTCGGTGAGTGCGACGGGCGTCTCACCGAAGTTCGTCACACAGCGAATGGAGCCGTTGGAGAAGGCGAGGACGTCGGCGGGCCCGTCGAGCCAGGTGATGGCGTCGCTGGGCAGGTGCTCGCGGCGGGCGCGCAGGGCCGCCCGGTAGAGCTCCAATGTGGACCCTGCGACGCCGTCCTGCGCTTCGGCCGACAGCCGCGACCAGAAGGCGGGCTGGGGGAGCCAGGATCCGCCGGTGCCGAAGCCCAGCGACTCGCCGGTGCTCTTCCACGGCAGGGGAACACGGCAGCCGTCGCGGCCTCGGTCGGTGCCGCCGGAGCGCTTCCAGGTGGGGTCGTCGAGGACCTCGTCGGGGAGGTCGAGGACCTCGTTGAGGCCGAGTTCCTCGCCCTGGTAGACGTAGGCGGAACCGGGGAGCGCCAGCATGAGCAGCGAGGCGGCGCGGGCCCGCGCGAGGCCGGCCTCACCGTCGCCGTAGCGGGTCACGTGGCGGGGGCGGTCGTGGTTCGACAGGACCCAGGTCGCCGGGGCGCCGACGGTGGCGTTGATGGCCAGCTCGGCGTCGATGACCTTGCGGTAGTCGGCGGCGGCGAAGTCGGCCAGGAGCAGGTCGAAGTTGAAGGCCTGGTGCAGTTCGTCGTGGCGGACGTACATCGCGCGGCGCTCCGGCGATTCCACCCACGCCTCGGCGACGGCCATGCGGTCACCGGGGTAGGAGTCGAGGACGGGCCGCCAGGTGCGGTAGATGTCGTGGACGCCGTCGACGTCGAAGTACGGGGCCTTCGTCGTGCCGAGCATCTCGATCGTCTGCGGGGCACCGAGCGCGGGCAGGCCGGCTTCCTTGACCATGCCGTGGGCGACGTCGATGCGGAAACCGTCGACACCGCGGTCGAGCCAGAAGCGCAGGATGTCGAGGAACTCCGCCCGTACGTCCTCGTGCTCCCAGTTGAAGTCGGGCTGGGTCGAGTCGAACAGGTGCAGGTACCACTGCCCGTCCTCGACGCGGGTCCAGGCCGAGCCGTGGAACACCGACTGCCAGTCGTTGGGCGGTTCACCCTCCACAGTGGAGTCACGGAAGAGGTAGCGCTCGCGCTCCGGCGAGCCGGGCCCGGCCGCCAGGGCCTCCTTGAACCACTTGTGCTCCGAGGAGCTGTGGTTCGGGACGATGTCGACGATCACGCGCAGGCCGGCGGCGTGGGCGTCGGCGACCATCGCGTCGAAGTCGGCGAGGGTGCCGAAACGCGGGTCGACGTCGCGGAAGTCGGCGACGTCGTAGCCGCCGTCGTTGAGCGGGGAGGTGTAGAAGGGCGACAGCCAGATCGCGTCGATCCCCAGGTCGGCGAGGTAGGGGATGCGGTCGCGCACGCCTTTGAGGTCACCGGTTCCGTCGCCGTTGCCGTCGGCGAAGCTGCGCGGGTAGACCTGGTAGATGACGGCCGTGCGCCACCATTCTTGACCGGTGGTGTCAGACACGAGAAGTGCTCCTAGGGGATGGGGTCGTCAGTTCCGTCTGGCCGCGCCGGTGGAGGCGCGGACGACGAGTTCGGGGCTGAACATGTACTCCGAGTGCGGCGCGGCCTGCCCGTTGATCTCGTCGACGAGGGCGTGCACGGCCGCCAGCGCCATCTGCCGGACCGGCTGGCGCAGGGTCGTCAGCGGCGGGTCGGTGTAGGCGATCAGCGGGGAGTCGTCGTAGCCGACGACGGAGATGTCGTGCGGGACCGTCAGTCCGCGCTCGCGGATGGCGCGGATCGCGCCGAGGGCCATCAGGTCCGACCCGCACAGGATCGCCGTCGCGCCCCGGTCGAGGAGCCGGCCGGTGGCCGCGTGGCCGCCCTCGGCGCCGAACATCGACAGCTCGATCAGCTCCTCGCCGCCGAAGTGGCGGATGCTGTCGCGGTAGCCGATGAGCTTGCGCTGGACGGGCAGGAAACGCTCGGGACCCGAGGTCAGGCCGATGCGCTCGTGGCCGAGGGCCGCGAGGTGGCTGACCGCGACGCGCGCGGCGGCGGCGTCGTCGCAGGAGAAGCAGGGCGCGGGCAGACCGGCGACGTAACCGGTGATGAACACCATCGGCAGGCCCCGGTCGGCGAGCTTGTGATAGCGGTCATGGCTGGCGCTGGTGTCGGCGTGCAAACCGGACACGAAGATGATGCCGGCGACGTTTCGGTCGAGGAGCATCTCGACGTACTCGTCCTCGGGCACGCCGCCGGGCGACTGGGTGCACAGGACAGGGGTGTAGCCCACAGCCGCGAGGGCCGAGCCGATGGTCTGCGCCATCGCCGGGAAGATGGGGTTCTCCAGCTCCGGGATGACCAGCCCGACCAGGCCGGCGCTGTGGCGCCGAAGCTGGGGCGGCCGCTCGTAACCGAGCACGTCGAGGGCGGTGAGCACGGCCTGCCGGGTCTCGGTCCGGACGCCCGGTTTGTCGTTGAGCACCCGGGAGACGGTGGCCTCGCTCACCCCAGCCTGGAGGGCTATGTCGGCCAGTCGCGTACGCATAGCGCTGACTGTAACCGCTGTGAAACGTGAAAACAAAGACCTTGCAAACTCTTTCGGTTCCTGAAATCCCTTGCTAACGTGCGTTCACAATGACTCACACTGGCCGACCCCCCTCTACGGACGGCCACCTCCCCCCATACGGAGAGCAACAATGCGCGTGAAGATCGCAGGCGTCGCCGTTGCCGCCGCGCTGGCGCTTGCCGTCAGCGGCTGCGGCAGCGACGACAAGAAGGACGACGGGGCACAGGGCAGCGAGCCCGGCCTGGTCATCTGGGCCGACGACAAGAGGGCCCCGGTCCTGGAGTCCTTCCGGTCCCAGTTCGAGAGCGAGCTCGGAGTCACCATCAAGGTCGAGGCGGTCTCCAAGGACCTCCAGGCGAACTTCGTCACCGCCTCCCAGGGTGACAACGCTCCCGACGTCGTCATCGGCGCCCACGACTGGATCGGCAACCTCGTCCAGAACGGCGCCATCGACCCGGTCCAGCTCACCGACGCGCAGAAGGCCGGCTTCAACCCCGACGCCCTCAAGGCCGTCACCTACAACGGCCAGGTCTACGGCGCCCCCTACGCCGTCGAGAACCTCGCGCTGATCCGCAACACCGACCTCGCCCCCGAAGCGCCCTCCTCCATCGAGGACATGGTCGCCGACGCCGAGAAGCTCAAGAAGGACGGCAAGACCGAGGAACTGCTGTCGCTGCAGGTCGGCGACAACGGCGACGCCTACCACGCCTACCCGCTCTACGCCTCGGCCGGCGGATACCTCTTCGGACAGAAGGACAACGGCGACTACGACCCGGCCGACCTCGGCGTCGGAAAGCCCGAGTCGATCGAGGCCTTCGAGAAGATCTCCGAGCTCGGCAAGAAGGGCGTGCTGAAGACCTCGATCGGTTCGGAGAACTCGATCCCGCTGTTCACCGAGGGCAAGACCGCCTACCTCGTCTCCGGCCCCTGGGCCGTCGGCGACATCAAGAAGGCCGGCGTCAACTACGACATCACGCCCATCCCCGGCTTCGAGGGCATGGGCAAGGCCACCCCCTTCCTCGGCGTGCAGAGCTTCTTCGTCGCCAGCAAGGGCAAGCACAAGACCGTCGCCCAGGAGTTCGTGGCGAACTACGTCACCGGTGAGCCCCTCGCCACCGCCCTCTACAACGCCGACCCGCGTCCCCCGGCGCTGACCGCGTCCTTCGACAAGGTCAAGGCCACCGACCCCGACCTGGCTAAGTTCGCCGAGGCCGGCGCCGGCGCTCCCCCGCTGCCCGCGATCCCCGAGATGTCGGCGATCTGGGACCCCTTCGGCAAGGCGGAGTCGGCCATCGTCGGCGGTGCCGACGTAACGGAGACGGTGGAAGGCGCCGCCACCACCATCGGCGACGCGATCAAGAAGTAACGAAGAACATGGACGCTGTTCAGACGGCGAGCCGGCAACGCTCGAAACAGGGCTACGCCGGTTCGGGCCTCACGGGCCTGGTCGTACGGATCACGCTGCTCGGCGTGGTCGCCGCGCTCGCCGTCTGGGCGGTTCTGCCGCTCATCGGCGCGCGTTCGTGGATCGGAGTGGGGGTGGTGGCCGCGGCCACCGCCCTGCTCTTCTGGATCTATCTCTCCCCCAACCGGCGGCTCCCGCTGAAGTACCTGATCCCCGGGACGCTGCTGCTGATCGCCTTCCAGATCGTGCCGGTGCTGTACACACTGTCCACATCGGTCACGAACTTCGGCGACGGCCACCGCGGCGACAAGGACGAGGCGATCGTGTCGATCGAGACCGCCTCGATCACGCAGGTCCCCGGTTCCCCCGAGTACGACCTGGCGATCGCCGCCGACGGTGAGGACGCGCTCGTCTTCATCTTGTCGGACCCGGCGAGCGGGAAGTACTGGGCCGGAAACGCCGAGGGCCTTAGGGATCTGGCTCCCACCGACGTCCAGAAGGGACTGTCAGGGAAGATCACCGAGGCCGAGGGCTACACGATCCTCACCGCGGCCGAGGCCGCCGAGCGCAGCCAGGAGATCACCGACCTGGCGGTGCCCGTCGACGGCGGCGGCATCCGCGCCAACGGCCTGTCCCGGGCGTTCCAGGGCACATCGGCGCGCGCCTACGACGAGGGCTGCGACTGTGTTCGCGACGCCGTGACCGGCCAGGTGTGGACCGCCGATCCCGGACACGGCTACTTCACCGACGCGGCGGGCGAGAGCCTCCCGCAGGGGTGGCAGGTGAGTGTCGGGGCCGACAACTTCACCCGGGTCATCACCGACGACAAGGTGCGCGGCCCGTTCCTGTCGGTGCTGTGGTGGAACTTCGCCTTCGCGATCATCTCGGTGCTGGTGACCTTCGTGCTGGGGCTGCTGTGCGCGATCGCGCTGCACAAGGAGCGGCTGCGCTTCAAGGCGCTGTACCGGACCTTGATGGTGCTGCCCTACGCGATGCCGGCCTTCGCGATGCTGCTCATCTGGCGCGACATGTTCAACCAGGACTTCGGGCTGATCAACACCATGTTCGGGCTCGACGTGGGGTGGTTCAGCAATCCCTGGACCGCGCGCTTCGCGGTGATCCTCGTGCAGTTGTGGCTCGGCTTCCCGTACATGTTCCTGGTCTCCACCGGTGCCCTCCAGTCGATCCCGACGGAGACGCTGGAGGCGGCCAAGATCGACGGAGCCACCGGGTTCCAGGCGTTCCGGCGGGTCACGCTGCCGCTGCTGCTGGTCTCCCTGACACCGCTGCTGATCATGTCCTTCGCGTTCAACTTCAACAACTTCAACGCCATCCAGCTCACCACCGGGGGCGGTCCCTTCGAGGCGGGCAACTCCACCGTCGGCGGCACCGACCTGCTGATCACCTATACCTACCGGCTCGCCTTCGGCGGGCAGGGCGCCGAGTACGGCTTCGCCGCCTCGGTGTCGGTGTTCATCTTCCTGATCGTGGCGACGGTCTCGGCGATCGGTTTCCGGGTCACCCGCAACCAGGAGGAGGTCTACCGGTGAGTGCTGCAACGGTGAGCACGGCGCCCAAGCGCCGGCGTCGCCCCTCCGGCGGCCGCGACTGGTGGCGACACCTCGTGCTGGGCCTGGCGGTCGTGTTCGCCCTGGTCCCGATCGTGTTCGTGATCTCGGCGGCGCTCAACCCGCAGGGCACGCTGAGCTCCACCGCGCTGATCCCGACCGGCGGCGTGTCACTGTCCAATGTGGGCGACCTGTTCGCGAACACGCCGTTCGCGCACTGGTATCTCAACAGCCTGATCGTCTCGGGTTCGGCGGCGTTCATCTCGGTGTTCGTCTCGGCGATCGCGGCCTACGCGTTCAGCCGCTTCCGCTTCAAGGGCCGGCGGGTCGGGCTGATCAGCCTCCTGCTGATCCAGATGTTCCCGCAGTTCCTGGCGATCGTGGCGCTGTTCCTGATGTTCAGCGAGGTCACCGAGTACTGGCCGGGGCTGGGCTTCAACACGCTGTCGGGGCTGACGCTGGTCTACCTCGGCGGCGCGCTGGGCGCCAACACCTGGCTGATGAAGGGCTTCTTCGACACCGTGCCGAAGGAGCTCGACGAGTCGGCGGTCATGGACGGCGCGTCGCACGCGCAGGTGTTCTTCCGGATCATCCTGCCGCTGGTGACGCCGATCCTGGCGGTGTCGGGGCTGCTGGCGTTCATCGGCTCGATCAACGAGTTCCTGATCGCCAACGTGTTCTTGACCCAGCCGGAGAACAAGACCCTCGCCATCGGCCTGTTCGGGCTGATCAACGAGACCAACCGCAACGCCAACTTCGGCATCTTCGCCGTCGGCACGCTGCTGACGGCGATCCCGACGGTGGCGGTGTTCCAGCTGCTGCAGCGATACATCGTCGGCGGCCTGACGGTCGGCGCGGTGAAGGGCTGACCGCCGCGTCCCGGGCCGTGCGAAACTCGCTTTCGAGGGCCCGGGACCGGCGGTACCGTCCGACCGTGACCATGATCTTGCGCGCGGACCGCCTCGAACTGCGGCCCTACACCCCCGCCGACGAGGACGACTTCGTCGGCCTGCTCGGCGACGAGAGCGTGAACCGGTGGATGGGCATGCCCGCCGACGGTGCCGCCGCGGTCTTCCGGCGTGCCTTCCTCGCCGAGAGCCGTCCCGCCTGGGACATCTGGGCGATCTGCGAGGACGGCGTCTACATCGGTCACGCCGAACTCAAGCCCAGCCCGCATCCGGCCGTCGACGGCCACGAGATCGTCTATGCGCTGGCGCCTTCGGTGTGGGGACGCGGTATCGGGTCGGCGGTGACGGTGCTGCTCACCGAGTACGGCTTCGGCGAACTGGGGCTCGACGAGGTGCACGCGACGGTGGCGCCGGAGAACGCGGCCTCGCTGAAACTGCTGCGCCGACTGGGATACGTCGACGACGGTGAGATCGTCGACCCCGACGACGGTGAGGTCAGCGTGCTGCTGACCCGCAAGCGAGCGGGCTGAGCCCTTTACGCCGTCGCCGTTCCATGGCAGACGGTGTCCATGAACGTCATGATCCGCTCGGTGACCTGGCGGGCCACGTCGATCGTGCCGAGCACGTCGCCGGCGATGTGCATCGCGTGGTCGGCGCCCGGAATCTCCAGGACGGCGTGGCCGGCCGGGACGAGCGTGCGGTCCCACAGGTCGTCGGCGGTTCCGCCGATGTGCAGCTGCGGGCCGAACAGCGAGGGCAGGTTCGCGCGGACGTGGGCCTGCCGAGGGCCGTCGCCGGCGAGCAGCGGCGTCAGCCAGATGCCGGCGACACCGCGGTCGGCGGCGGTCGAGACCGACAGGGTGCCCAGCGACTTCGCGAGCAGGACCGTTGTCGTGGCGGGCTTCTCGTCGAGCGCCTGCGCTACGCCGGCGTTGACGCCGTCGATGTCGGAGGCCGAGCCTGCCCAGTTCAGGTCGGTGACCGACCATCCCGCGTTGAGCGCGGCCACCCTGGCGTACCAGAGGAGGGGCGCGTCGGCGGTGTATCCCATTCCGGGGGCGATGATCAGCCGGCAGTGCGGGTCGCCGTCCCAGTGCCTCATGGTGCTCATCCGGACACGATAGCGACGGGATCGCCGTGACGAAGCCGTTTCCCGTGGGTCAGAGGATGATCAACTGGACAAAGAGGAGGGTTGACGCGATTCGGCGTTGTCACTTAGTGTGTTGCCGTGCACGCCGCCCGCGTGCGCCGCATGCCCAATGCGATCAGTGCCCGATTTCAAGGAGTGCCCCTTCATGCGCCTTTTCGCCAGAATCAGTGACGCCCTCCTATCCCGGGTGGCTCCACGCGCGTCCGCATCCGCGGTCACCTGCAGCGAGTACACCCAGTGCTTCAACAACCTTCCCTGCAACACATTCCAGGGAAAGTACCGGCAGAAGCGTCGTATCTGCACTGACGGTTCCGACACCGGCTGGTTCGAGAACGGCTGTTGCTGACAAGGCGGCAGCGGGCCCCTCGAGGGGCCCGCTGCTCCCCCCACAGTGGATAGAGGAGCAGATGTGCCGTCCGGTCCCCTGGTGAAGGCCACCGCCCTGCACAAGACCTACCGCACCGGCGCCGACGAGCCGATCCGCGCCTGCGACGACGTGTCGGTCGAGGTCGAGCGCGGGGAGATCGTCGCCGTGACGGGGCCGTCGGGGTCGGGGAAGTCGACGCTGCTGCACCTGATCGGGGCGCTCGACTCGCCCGACGACGGCACGATCGTCGTCGACGGAACCGAGATCACCGCGCTGAAACGCCGCAGGCTGCCGGAGTACCGGCGGCGGATCGGCTTCGTGTTCCAGCGTTTCCACCTGCTGCCGACGCTGACGGCCGCCGACAACGTCGCCGCTCCCCTTCTGCCGTACAAGACCGCGTTCGACAAACACGCCAAGGCGGCCGAACTCCTCGACGCGGTGGGACTGAAGGGCCGCGAGACCGCCCTGCCCGCCAAGCTCTCCGGCGGGCAGCAGCAGCGTGTCGCGATCGCACGGGCACTGGTCAACGATCCGGTCCTGCTCTTGGCCGACGAGCCGACCGGGAACCTCGACTCGCGCACCGGCGAGGAGATCGTCGACATGCTGTTCGAGCTGCGCGAACGCCTCGGCACGACGATGATGATCGCCACCCACGACGCCGGACTCGCCGAGCGCTGCGACCGCGTCGTGCGCGTCCGGGACGGAAAGGTGACGGACGCGTGATCCGGTTCGCGTGGATCCAGCTGCGGCGGCGGGCGTCGCGAAGCGTCGCGCTGCTGCTCGGTCTTCTCGTCGCCACCAGTGGGTTCACCGTCCTCACCGGCAGTGTCGCGAGCTCCCGCCTGTCGGTCACCGAGACCGTGGAGGCGAACTCCCGGGGCGTCTACGACATCCTCGTGCGCCCGCCCGGCTCCCGCTCGCCGACGGAGGCGACCGAGGGCCTGGTGCGCGGCAACTACCTGTCCGACGGATTCGCCGGCGGCATCACCCTGGACACCGTCGACCGGATCGCCGCCATGGACGGGATCGAGGTGGCCGCGCCGATCGGCATGGGGGGCTACCTGCCGCACACCCGCACGTCCTATGTGGATGTCACCGCGCACGTCGACACCGGCGCCGGGAACCAGATCATCAGGCTCCGCAACACCTGGCGCACCGACCGCGGCCTCAGCGAGGTCGCCGACCCCGGCACCTCCTACGTCTACCTGACCACCAACCCGATCGCCTGGCCGAAGCTCGACCACGACAGCCTCACGACGAGCTACCCCGCCGCACGGGGCGCCGAGCTGGACGGCTCGCCCTGCGATGTCGGTGACACCCACGCGAATCCGCCGTTCGAGGAGATCTCCCCGGGACGATGGGAACCAGTGTGCGTGCTGAACCAGATCGGCGGGACCCCGTCGGCCTACGACGCCGACGAGCGCGGTTCGCTGCTGGTCATCCAGCGCACGCCCGCTGGTTTCGTCACCTTCGACGGTGAGACGCACGTCGAGGCGGAGCTGCGGATCGGTGTCAAGTGGTCGGTCCCGGCCCTGCTCGCAGCCGTGGATCCGGTCGCCGAGGCGGCTCTCACCGGTCTCGACACGGCGCTGAGCACCGGACGGCCGCTCACCCCGGGCGAGACCGTCTACCGCGAACCCGGCAACGACATCGTCTTCGTGCCCATGCTCGCCTCGACCTCTCTCGGCGTCGATCAGCGGGTCGGCACGGAGATCTCGACCGGGCGACTCCCGCTGCCCGGCATGACGCTCGACGAGAGCGCCGAGCGACTGGCGGCCCTGGACGCCGAGTCCGCGGAGACCGTCGCCGGCGCGATCGACGCGGCCGTTCTCGCCGGCGACCTCTTCGACATCAGCGCCGGCGTCATCTATCTCCCGGCGCCCTTGGTGTCCACGGTGGACGGTGACGGGGTGCTCCGGCCCGCCGAGGCACCGGACTCGGCCGGCGGTTCGTGGTACTCGCCGCCGTTCGTCGTCCACGACGACTCGTCGATGCTGCTCACCGACACCGCCTTCCACGAGGTCTCGCTCCGTCCCGGAGCCGCCGCCCTCGGCATCTCACAGGCCGACGTCGTCGGCACCTTCGACCCGGCCGCGCTCACCGCCGTCCCCGGACTGGCCGCCGGCTCGAACTCCTACGAGACCCAGCGGCTCACGCCCGCCGACGACACGAGCACCGCCCTCCTCAATGGACAGCCGCTTCTTCCGACCGGTAATCCCGCCGGCTACCTCACCGCTCCCCCGCAACTCCTCACGACCTTCGAGACCCTCACCGCGCTCACCCCCGGCAAGGAGTACCAGTGGAAGGCACCGGTCTCGGCCGTCCGGATCCGCGTCTCCGGGATCGACG
The DNA here is from genome assembly GCF_040655735.1 of Phytomonospora sp. NPDC050363. NCBI lineage: Bacteria > Bacillati > Actinomycetota > Actinomycetes > Micromonosporales > Micromonosporaceae > Phytomonospora > Phytomonospora sp. NPDC050363. The sequence goes on along the minus strand of NZ_JBFAKK010000002.1, from coordinate 69,026 downwards.
GCCTCGACGAGTCCTCCCGTGAGCGCATCCGCCTCGTCGCCGAGGGAATCCAGCGCGAGACCGGCCTCGACGTCGACATCACCATCGGCGCCTCGCCGACGGGCCGGCCCGTCCTCCTCCCCGCCGGCGAACTCGGCAGGCCGGAACTGCTGCTGGAGGAGCAGTGGACGAAGAAGGGCGTGGCCGTCGCGCTCATCGAGGCCGTCGACCGCAAGAGCGTCGTCCTCTTCGGACTGATCCTCGTCGTGTGCGTCCTGTTCCTCGGCAACGCCGTCACCGCCTCGGTCCGCACCCGCCGCCACGAACTCGCCGTCCTGGCCGCCGTGGGCTGGCCGGGCCGAAGACTCATGGCGCTGGTCCTCGCCGAGGTCGGCGCGGTGGGCCTGGCCGCCGGCGTCCTAGGCGCCGGTGTCAGCGTCCCCGCGACCAGGTGGCTCAGCGTCGGCGTACCGGTGGGCCAGGCCCTTCTGGCCGTACCCGTCGCCGTCGTGCTGGCGCTGCTCGCCGGGGCGGTCCCGGCGTGGCGGGTCCGGCGGCTCGACCCGATGGCCGCCCTGCGCCCACCGGTCTCCGACCGCGCGGTCACCGCCGGCCGCGGTCTCCTCGGTCTCGCGCTGGCGAACCTGCGGCGGCTGCCGGGCCGCAGTCTGCTCGGCGTGCTCGCGCTGGCCGTCGGAACAGGCGCCATGGCCGTGCTCGCCGCGGCGATGTGGGGTTTCCACGGGACCGCGCACGGCTCGCTGCTCGGCGACCACGTGTCGGTCCAGGTGCGCGGGGTCGACCTGGCCGCCGCCGCGCTGACAATGATGCTGGGAGCGCTGTCGATCGCCGACCTCGTCTACCTCAACATCCGTGAGCGGGACGCCGAGCTGGCGACGCTGCGCGCGATCGGCTGGGGCCCGGGTCACCTGTTCCGCCTCATCGCCGGTGAGGGTGTGGCGCTCGGCGTCACGGGCGCGATCGTCGGCACGGCCACGGGTCTGGGCGCGGTGAGCGCACTGATGGGCGCGCCCGACAGCCGCGTGTGGGCCGCCGCCGGAGTCGTCGGCGGCGCGGCCGTCGTGCTGACGGCGGCGATGTCGGTCGTGGCGGCCCTGACCGTCCGCGGCAGACCGCTCACCGAGCTCCTCACCCGAGACGGGTGAGGATGTCCGCCCGGTCGGCTACCGTGCCCTCGTGGAGACGATCGAGGACACCGAGTTCCGGGGCGACGACTGGTACGGCGACGAGCTGACCGAGCGCGCCTACAAGCGCTGCACGTTCTCGCAGGTGGACATGACCGAGGCGAGCACGCGCGGGGTGGTCTTCGAGGACTGCGTCTTCCACAACGTGCGCTTCAACGCCTCGCGGCACACCGACTCGGCGTTCCTGCGCTGCTCCTTCAAGTCCTGCAACTTCTTCGACGCCGACTTCGACGGATGCAAGATGACCGGTTCGCAGTTCGGGCAGTCGGTCATGCGGCCGCTGCGGGTGGAGGGCGGGGACTGGTCCTTCGCGAGCCTGCACGGGCGCGACCTGACGGGGGCGGTGTTCCGGAACGTGCGGATGCGCGAGGTGGACCTGACGGCGGCGAACCTGAGCGGCGCGACGCTGACCAATGTGGACCTGTCCGGTGCCGCGCTGGGCGAGGTGAACCTGACCGGCGCCGACCTCCGGGGCAGCGACCTGACCTCCCTCGACCCGCTCACGGTGCGGCTGCGGGACGCGGTCATCGACGGCGACCAGGCCGTCGTGGTGGCGCAGGCGCTCGGCCTGAAAGTGCAGTAGCGGGCGGGGATTGACGCTGCGCGACCGCCGTGGGACGGTGAGGGATCGTCCACTCTCGGTCGTCCGGGGGGTCCGATGGAAGACACATCCAGCGCGACCCGCCACCTGTCGGCGGGCGCCTACCTCGACGACGTGTTCCGGCGGCGAGTGCTGCGCGAGGTCGTCAACGACCGCACACGTGCCGCCGCGCCGGAGTTCGGCATCGAACCCGCACTCGTGGTCGCCCACTGCAAACGCGCGGGGACGCTGCGGCTCTTCCACGGCGCCGCATTGTCGGCGATCCTGGTCGCCATCGCGATCGTCACGCCGTTCCTGCTCGTCTGGCTCGCCGTGCTCGGCCTGGTCACCGCGATCTTCCGCTACCGGGCGGTCATGTGGACCACCGTTGTGCTCGGCGTGCTCATCCTGGCGCCGGGCGTCTTCTTCGTGGTCTTCGAACCCTCCGTCATCGCCGACCTCGTCGGCGGCCTCACCGACTTCGCGGCCGGCCTCGGCGCCGAATGGGGCCCGCCGGACCCCGCGACCTGGTCGCTGCTCGCCCTCCTCGCCGCCGTCGCACTGGCCACCGCGCTGGTCCGCACCATCCTGCTCACCCTGATCGCCGACGGCCGCCTCTCGTCGCACCGCGAACTCGCGCGCTTCCCCGCCGAGGCCGATCTGGTGATCTACTCCGCCGGCCACCCCTTCGCCGGGTCGGGAAAGTTCCTGCGCGGCAGCCGGTCCACGTTCCCCCTGCGACCGGCCGACGGCCCGGCCGCGCCCTTCACCACCGGCGAGCTCGTCGCGAGCCTGCGCGCCGGGATGGTCCGGCTCGGTTCGGGCGTGCTGGGCCCTTCGCATCTGGCCGGGCTGACCGTGGCCGACCAGGTCTTCCTCGCCGGGACCTCGGCGCTGAGCACGGTCCGCAGCGTCGACGGGCACTTCGCCACCGACGGTGTCATGGCGGCCGTCATCGAGAATCCCTCGCCGAGCCTGCGGCACTTCCTGCGCTGCCAGGTGGTGGCGTGGTCGGGCGAACTGGTCACGACCGTCTACACGCACGCCGCGATCGAGGACGCGGTGATGCACCTGGAGTCGGCGACCTTCGCGCTGCCGCCCACCCGGGCCGGGTTCCACGTCTTCGGCGCGAAGCGGCGGACCGGCGCGGCCGGGTTCGCGCGCAACGCTTTACGCGCCCTGGCCATGCTCCCCCTCGACGCGGTGACCGCGCCGTTCATGGTCTTCGGCGCCTTCGGCGACATCGCCGTCAGCGACTCACGCCGTACCCGGCACGACCGCGGGGCACCGGCGAGCATCCGGGAGCTGGGCGCCGGACACCTTGCGCCACAACACCTCCAGCAACGCGACATGCTGCGCCACGCCGAGACCATGGAGCGGCAGGTCTTCGCCGAGGCGGCGGTCTTCCTCGCCGCCAAAGGGATCGACACCGCCGAACTGGACCGGCGGGCCGGACCCCGCGACGACCTCACCCGGACCTGACAACGGCCCCGGCGCGAAGCACCGGGGCCGTCGGACGTCGAGGGCTACAGCCCGCGCGCGACCGCCAGTTCGGCGATCTGCGCGGAGTTCAGCGCCGCGCCTTTACGGAGGTTGTCGCCGACGATGAACATGTCCAGCGAGTACGGATCGTCGAGGGCACGGCGGATCCGGCCCACATAGGTCGGGTCGGTGCCGGCGGTGTCGGCCGGCATCGGGTAGACGTCGTTGGCGGGATCGTCGAGGACGGTCACACCCGGCGCCCCGGTCAGGAGCTTGCGGGCGGTGTCGGCGTCGACTTCGGAGGCGAAGGTCGCGTGAACGGCCAGGGAGTGGCCGACCAGGACCGGGACGCGCACGCAGGTCGACGATACGGCGAGGTCGGGAATGCCGAGGATCTTGCGGCTCTCGTTGCGGACCTTGAGTTCCTCGCTGGTCCAGCCGTCCTCTTTCCACGAACCGGCCTTCGGCACGACGTTCATGGCCAGCGGCGCACCGAAGACCTCAGAACCCTTCTCGCCCAAGGCATCCCGCACACCACCGGGCGTCTGCCCGAGGGTGCGCCTGCCGGCGACGGCCTCGTACTGGTCGTAGAGCTCGTCGATGCCCTGCTGCCCGGCGCCCGACGCGGCCTGGTAGCTCGCCGCGTACAGCTTGACCAGCCCGAACTCCCGGTGCAGGACACCGAGGGCGGGCATCATGGCCAACGTCGTGCAGTTGGCGTTGGCGATGATCCCCTTGGGACGGTCGGTGACCGAGTCGGGGTTGACCTCCGGCACCACCAGGGGAACCTGCGGGTCCATCCGGAACGCGCCCGACTTGTCGATGACGACGACACCGCGGGCGGCGGCGATCGGCGCCCACTCGGCCGAGACCTCGTCGGGGACGTCGAACAGCGCCACGTCGACGCCGTCGAAGGCCTCCGGCGACAGCGCAACGACGGTCTCCTCGCGCCCGAAGACCGACAGTCGCCGGCCCGCCGAGCGCGGCGACGCGATCAGCCGCGCCCCGCCCCACACGTCGCCGACGCCCGCCTCGGCGCGCTCGGTGAGGATCTTGAGCATCTGCGTGCCGACGGCCCCGGTGGCGCCGACGACGGCGATGATCGGTTTGCGGCTCATGCTGCTCACCGGCCCGTTCCGGCGTAGACGACGGCCTCTTCTTCGCCGCCGAGGTCGAAGGCGTTGTGCACGGCCGCGACGGCCGCGTCGAGGTCGGTGTCGCGGGTGACCACGGAGACGCGGATCTCGGAGGTGGAGATCAGCTCGATGTTGACCCCCGCCTGCCCGATCGCGGCGAAGAAGGAGGCCGCGACGCCCGGGTGCGAGCGCATGCCCGCGCCGACCAGGGAGACCTTGCCGATGTGGTCGTCGTAGAGGAGGCCGTCGAAGCCGGTCTTGGCCTGGATGCGCTGGAGCGCGGCCATGGCGGTCGGGCCGTCGTCCTTGGGGAGGGTGAAGGAGATGTCGGTCTTGCCGGTGCCCTTCGTCGACACGTTCTGCACGATCATGTCGATGTTGATCTCGGCGTCGGCGACCGTGTTGAAGATGGCCGCGGCCGCGCCCGGCTCGTCGGGCACCGCGAGGACGGTGATCTTGGCCTCGCTGCGGTCGTGGGCCACGCCCGTGATCAGGGCCTGCTCCATGTCGGTGTCCTCCATAGATCCGGAGACGATCGTTCCGGGCTTGTTCGAGTACGACGAGCGCACGTGGATCGGCAGCCGCTCGCGGCGGGCGTACTCCACGCTGCGCAGATTCAGGACCTTCGCGCCGCAGGCGGCCAGTTCGAGCATCTCCTCGTAGGTGACCTTCTCGAGGCGCCGGGCGTCGGGGACGATCCGGGGGTCGGCGGTGAAGACGCCGTCGACGTCGGTGTAGATCTCGCACACGTCGGCGTGCAGGGCGGCGGCCAGCGCGACGGCGGTGGTGTCCGACCCGCCCCGGCCGAGCGTGGTGATGTCCTTGGTGTCCTGCGCGACGCCCTGGAAGCCGGCCACGATCGCGACGGCGCCCTCGTCGACGGCGCTGCGGATGCGGCCGGGCGTGACGTCGATGATGCGGGCCTTGCCGTGCACCGAGGTGGTGATCACGCCGGCCTGCGAGCCGGTGTACGACCGCGCCTCGTAGCCGAGGTTGTTGATGGCCATCGCCAGGAGGGCCATGGAGATGCGCTCACCGGCGGTGAGGAGCATGTCCAGCTCACGCGGCTGGGGAAGGGGTGAGACCTGGGCTGCCAGGTCGAGGAGCTCGTCGGTGCTGTCGCCCATCGCGGAGACCACGGCCACAACGTCGTCGCCGGCCTTGCGGGAGGCGACGATCCGTTCGGCGACGCGCTTGATGCGCTCGGCGTTCTGCACCGAAGAGCCGCCGTATTTCTGAACTACGAGAGCCACGTGTGGGTTCCTCTGGTCGACGGCGGGGCCACCTCGCTGTGGCGTCGGCGTGGCCAGCCTACCGAATGTGCGGCGAGCCGCCACATGAGTAACGAGAGGTCGCGAGCACAATGTGGCGATGGGGCGTAAGGGTCGAAGGGCCGGGGCGGGCCTTCTGGTGTTGTCGTTGCTGCTGTCGGGATGCGGGTCGGGGGCGCCGGTTCCGGAGCCCGCGACGTCGTCGTCGGAGCCTGCGTGGTCGAGGCCGCGCGCGGCGCTGACCTCGGTCGTCGCGCTGTCGAAGGACCGCCGCTACACCGCCACCTACCTGTGGAAGCACGGGTCGGCGGAGCGGACGGTGACGGTCTTGATGGCCGAGGACGGGACGTGGCGGGTGGACGTGCCCGGCGGCGCGCTGGGCGGCCGGGCCGACGTGTCGATCCTGTGGACGGCGCAGGGCTTCTTCCAGTGCGTCCTGGCGGGCGGGCCGCAGCAGTGCGTGCGGATGGCCGCCGCGACCGGGGCGGTTCCCCGCGGCTCCGACCCCCAGGTCCAGCATCTGTTCACGGATTGGCTCGACGTCCTCCTCGACCGCAACGCGCCCCTGTCGATCGCGGCGGGCAAGCAGCCCAAGGGCGCCTCGGGAGAGTGCTTCTCGGTGGAGTCGAACTCGGTGGTCCTGTCGGCGCCGATCGCGACGGGCACGTACTGCTTCGCCCCCGACGGCGTGCCGACGGCCGTGAAGGTGTGGTTCGGGACGGTGACGCTGGTCGGTGAGCCGCTGCCGGCCGCGCCGACGGCGACGCTCCCGGCGGACGTGTCGGAGGGCGCCCCGCTGGGCACGAAGGCCCCGCCGCCACCGCCGAAGCCCTCGGAGTCGGGGTCACCGAAGCCACGAGACTGACCGTTTCGCCGCAAACAGGCATCAAACCGGGCACCGGGGGTGCGCCGACGGCCCGTCGCCGGGGGGTGAACTGAGTTACTGTGACGCCGTGCTGACACACGCGGACATGTCCGACCTGTACGGCGACGTCGTCACGCTGGACGCCGAACGGGTCGCCCCCCTTGGCCTCCGCGACGTCGACGCCCGCGTCCTGATCGACGTCGGCCTGCCGCGCTTCGCCGCGCCCTCGTTCACCGTGGAGGTCGAGGGCGGCCCGGACTTCCTCACCTTCTTCGACGTGGAGACCAAGTTCGGCCCCCAGCGCGAGGTCGTCTTCGGCGGGCCTCCCGGGCGGCTGGGGATGCGGTACTCGGTCAACGCCGGGCAGGGTTTCGTCATGCTCGCGCAGCTGCGCGGCAAGGCCCACGGCGAGATCGTCAACAACGACCTGGCCGGCTTCGTGACCTTCCTGCACGCCGTCGACAGCCACCGCATCCGCGCGGCCGCCGAGCCCGAGGTCGCCGCGGCGTCCTTCGCCGAGCTGTCGGCGAGACTGCACGAACTCGACCCCCATTCCTTCGAGGACCCCGAGCAGTGGTGGGCGACGATCCTGGCCCGCGTCGAGCTGGAGTGAGGCCAAACCCACAGGCCGGGCTCCGGGCCCGCACGGCCCCACTGCGGCAGGATTGAAGGCGAATGCGCCAGTATCTTCCCCGCTAGGAGCCCTCATGTCCGACCGGCACGCCGAGACCTCGGTGCCGCTGCACGACCTGCTCGCGACCCGCTACTCCACCCGCGCCTTCGACTCGGAGTACACCGTCGCCGACGAGGAGATCACCGCCCTGCTGGAGGCCGCGCGCTGGGCGCCGTCGGCCGGGAACTCCCAGCCGGCCCGCTTCATCGTCGGGCGCCGCGACGACGAGAACTTCACCCGCATCCTCGCCGCCCTCAACCCGGGCAACCAGGGCTGGGCGCGCCACGCCTCGCTGCTGGTCGTGGCCGTGCGCGTGACCGCCGACGAGAAGGGCCCGATGCCCGGCTCGGGCGCCTACGACGTCGGTCAGGCGATGGCCCACCTGACCTTCCAGGCCGCCGCCGACCGGCTCACCGTCCGCCAGATGGCCGGCTTCGACCGCGACGCGCTGGCCGCCTCCTTCGGCCTGCCCGAGACGCTGGAGCCGCTGACGGTCGCCGCCGTCGGGCGCGCCGACGACCCCAAGAAGCTCCCCGACGACCTGCGCGGCCCCGACGACGCCCCGCGCGTGCGCCTGCCGCTGTCGGAACTGGTGCTGGGATGACCCCCAAGCTGATCATCTTCGACAACGACGGCGTCCTCGTCGACTCCGAGCGCCTCTCGAACGTGGTGTTCGCCGCCATGCTCACCGAGGCCGGGCTGCCCACCACCTTCGAGCAGTCGGTCGACCTCTACATGGGCAAGCGCACCACCGACTGCGTCGCCCTCATCGAGTCGAACCTCGGCAGCGCGCTGCCGGCGGCGTTCATCGCCGACTACGAGCAGCGCTGCGGGGACGTGCTGCGGCGCGAACTCGTCGCCGTCGAGGGCGTCGCCGAACTGCTGGAGACCCTCCAGCGCGACGGCACCGCCTACTGCATCGCCTCCTCGGGCACGCCCGCCGAGATCGACCTGCGCCTGACCGTCACCGGCCTCGCCGAGCACTTCGAGACCGACTGGATCCACAGCGGCGTGATGGTCGCACACGGCAAGCCCGCGCCCGACCTGTTCCTCTACGCCGCCGAGCGGCACGGTGTGGCCCCGTCGGACTGCGTGGTCATCGAGGACTCCATCGCCGGCGTCACCGGCGCCAAGGCCGCCGGCATGTTCGTCGTCGGGCACGCGGCGCTGCTGCCCCCGGAAAGGCTCGCCGAGGCGGGCGCCGACATCGTGGTCGGCTCCATGCGCGAAGTGAAAGGGCTGCTCCCGGAGCTGTAAGCGTCCCAGAATTCGGGAGGCCGTCCCGGGAATGTGGCCCGGCCCGCGCTCACGCGCGTAGGGTTGGCGATCTCATGTGGCATGGACTCCTTCTTGGTCGCCGCGGCGGGGCTCGCTAGAGCTGGCACCCCGTCGCGGAGGTTCCGCGCGCCGGCTGCGCCCGTCCACCAAGACCGCAGACCACATTTCGAGGAGTCCCCAGCGTGTCCGCCACATCACAAAAGCCCAGCCCCATGCCGGTACAGCGCTACACCGCCTACGGCAAGCCCTTCGCGGTAGACCTGCCCGACCGCCGCTGGCCCACCCGCGCCATCGAGGCCGCCCCCCAGTGGTGCGCGGTCGACCTGCGCGACGGCAACCAGGCACTGATCGACCCGATGTCGCCCGAGCGCAAGCGCCGGATGTTCCAGCTGCTGGTCGGCATGGGCTACAAGGAGATCGAGGTCGGCTTCCCCTCGGCGAGCCAGACCGACTTCGACTTCGTGCGTCAGCTCATCGAGGAGAACCTGATCCCCGAGGACGTCACCATCCAGGTCCTCACCCAGTGCCGCGACCACCTGATCTCGCGCACCTTCGAGTCCCTGGTCGGCGCCAAGCGCGCGATCGTGCACTTCTACAACTCGACGTCGGCGCTCCAGCGCCGCGTCGTGTTCGGCCTGGACCGCGAGGGCATCACCGACATCGCCACGCAGGGCGCGCGGACGTGCCTGAAGTACGCCGAGCACTACACGCCCGACACCGAGATCCGCTACCAGTACTCACCCGAGTCGTACACCGGCACCGAGCTCGACTACGCGCTGGAGGTCTGCTCGGCCGTCATCGACGTCATCGACCCGACCCCCGACCGGCCGCTGATCATCAACCTGCCCGCGACGGTGGAGATGGCCACGCCGAACGTGTACGCCGACTCCATCGAGTGGATGGACCGCAACCTGCCGCGCCGCGAGTCGGTCGTGCTGTCGCTGCACCCCCACAACGACCGGGGCACCGGCGTCGCGGCCGCCGAGCTGGGCGTCATGGCCGGCGCCGACCGCGTCGAGGGCTGCCTGTTCGGCAACGGCGAGCGCACCGGCAATGTGGACCTGGTGACGCTGGGGCTGAACCTGTTCAGCCAGGGCGTCGACCCGATGATCGACTTCTCGCGCATCGACGAGGTGAAGCGCGCCGTCGAATACTGCAACCAGCTGCCGGTGCACGAGCGCCACCCCTACGCCGGCGACCTGGTGTACACGGCGTTCTCCGGGTCGCACCAGGACGCGATCAACAAGGGCTTCGACCGGCTCGCCGCCGACGCGGCCGCCGCGGGCGTGTCCGTCGACGAGTTCACGTGGGGCGTGCCGTACCTGCCGATCGACCCGAAGGACGTGGGCCGCAGCTACGAGGCGGTCATCCGGGTCAACTCGCAGTCCGGGAAGGGCGGCGTCGCCTACATCCTCAAGACCGAGTACCAGCTGGAACTGCCGCGCCGCATGCAGATCGAGTTCTCGCACGTCGTGCAGGCCCACACCGACGCCGAGGGCGGCGAGGTGTCGCCGGAGCGCATGTGGGAGATCTTCGCCGGGGAGTACCTGGAGCGCCCGGCGCGCCGGGTCGTCATCGGCGAGCACAGCTCCACCACGGGCGCCGACGGCGCCGTCGTGGTGTCGGCGACCATCGACGTCGACGAGGTCGAGCATAAGGTCACCGGGACCGGCAACGGCCCGCTCTCGGCCTTCGTGGACGCGTTGTCCACTGTGGGCATCGAAGTGCAGGTCCTCGACTACGCCGAGCACGCGATGTCGTCCGGTGGGGACGCCAAGGCCGCGGCCTATGTGGAGTGCGCCGTCGACGGAGACCCGCTGTGGGGCGCCGGAGTGGACGCCAACATCGTCACGGCCTCCATGCGGGCCGTCGCGAGCGCGGTGAACCGCGCGTACGCCGGATAACGACGACGAGAAGCCGGAGTCCCTTGTGGACTCCGGCTTCTTCGTGTCCGTCAGCGGGCCACGGCCTTGTGCCGGACCACCGCGACCAGTCCGATCCACATGACGAGCTCGCCGACGCCTTCGACGAAGCGCAGGCTGTCGGGCAGGGCGGTGCGGCCCAGGACCATCATCGTGATGCCGACGCCGACCAGGATCGGGGTGAGCACCGGGGCCTTGCCGCGCACGGTGACGACGATGCTGAGGATCAGCAGGCCGATGAACAGCAGCGACGGGCCGATCTGGAAGAAGGTCAGGTCGATCCAGGGCTTGTCGAGGAAGGGGTCGTAGTTGTCGCTCATCTCGGCGTCGGTGGCGCTGGTGAAGCCGACGTAGAGGTCGATGCCCATCTGCACGAGCATCGCGGCGGCGCCGGCGAGCGCCAGGATGAGGCCGGTGATGCTCCCGGCGCGGCTGCCGACGTGGCGGGCGTCGGCGAGGCGGTGCAGGCCGACGGAGGCGACGGCGAAGAGCAGGAAGCTCACGACCCAGATGAGGTGGGCGCTGTGCCAGCCCCAGCCGGGGCCGGTGTGCCCGTCGACGCGCATGAAGACCCAGCCGACGATCCACAGGGCGGGGGCGGCGACCAGGGCGATCGCTGCGGGCGAGGTGAGCAGCCGGGGGGCGGCGGGGACTGCGGGGGCGGTGGCGGTCGTCATGGGCGAAACGCTACGACCGGGCGAAGGGGGCCGGTATCGGTGAAGACCCGGAGGGTTACCCCGGTTTCGGTGTCAGGGTAGGGAAAAGCCCCCTGACATCAGCTGTCGAAATGGACAACGAGCCGGACGTCGCCGGGCCGTGCAGGTCGGCGAGGGCGGCCAGGATCCGCCAGAGGTGGCGCATGAAGCCGGGCAGGACGCACAGCCCTCGCCGGGCAAGGGGACGCCCCCCGTTTCGGCGGGGGCGTCCCCTTCTAGGGCGTGACCGCTGGGCGGCAGCGGGGCTGCGGCATCCGCGGCGACCGACGGCCAGGCTCTAGTAGCACCAGACCTGGCCCGTCATCGGGTCGACGCTGCACAGCTGGCCGCCGCCACCGTCGTCCGGGGGCGGCTCGTAGGGCTCGTAAGGCTCGTACGGGTCGGGCTCGTAGGGGTCGTACTCCTCGGTCGGCTCGGGGTCGGGCACGTAACAGATGTCCGCCGGGCATTCGTCCGTCGGCTCCGGCGCCGGACGCTTCGCGTCGTCGCCGCCGCTCGAACCGCCCCCGTTCGAGCCGCCTCCGTCGGAGCCGCCGCCACCGTCGGAGCCCGAGTCGCCCTTGTCGTCATCGTCGTCGGGGGCCTTGGGCTTGTCCGGCTTCTCGGCCGGCGGGGTGGTCGTCGGCTCGGCACCGGTCGGGCCGGCCGCCGGGTCCAGCGAGGGCGGTGCCATCTCCTCGATCGGCTGCGCCTCGGGGATCGTCGGCCCGTCGCCGTTCCAGGTACCGGCGAGCGCGATGGTGATCCCGACTCCGGCAACGAGCACCAGCGAGCGCACGCTCCACGCGATGCCACTGGTCGTGCCGGTGTCGGGGGAGAGCCTCGGCGCGGCCCGGCGGCGGGCGGTCGGCGTGCGGTCGAACAGCCGCACGAGGATCGGCGTCCGCCTGGCGCGCGGAGGCCGGGCCCGGCGAGCCGTCTTCTTCGCGCGTTCCGGCTTCGGTGCCGTTCGCTTCGGTCGTGGCGAGGCCTTCACCGCGGGCTTCGGGTCGGGCTTCTCGGGCGGGGTCTTCTCGGCCGGCGTCTTCTTGACCGCGGGCTTCTTGGCCGGCGTCTTCTTCTTCGCCGGAGGCACGGCTCGCGCCGGTGCGGCGGGCCGGATCGGCCGTGCTCGCCGGTGGGTGTCGGCGAGTGAGGCGAAAGGTGCCGTGAGATCCGGTTGCGGCTCGTGGTCGGCGGGTGGGGTCTGCGCCATACGCCCGTCCTTTCGACAGTCTTGGGCGATAGCGTACGGACAGCACCGAGCGCGTGGGGGGCGGCGGAACAAAAGGGATGAACCGGACCGAGGCTAAATGATCACCGGGAGTTCAAGTAGGCGCAGGAACCGGCGAGGATCGCCAGTATCGGCGAAATGATCATCGTGGCAAGCAGTACTCGCGTCCGATTAAAGCTCCGGTTTAAGGAATCGCGCGTCCGCCGCCACCATCCGCGCACTCTGCGCGGTCGCACCGACGGCGGATCACGCCACGGCAACTCCAGCGCCGAGTGCACGCCGAGCGAGTCGTGCGGGTCCTGCGGGGCCCCGTCGCGCTTGATCAACGGCGTGCGGAGCCTGCGAAGCAGGGTCCGGCAGACCCTGGTGAATCCCCTGTGGACGGTGAACTTCTGGACAGAATCCGGCATGCCACGTCCTTCCCCCGGCGGTGACGCAGATCTGCCTTGATTCTAGATCCAGGGTGTGACAGTGGGGCCGGAATGGGACTGTCGGACAGCCGATTCAGACGATCGCCGGGTCGACCATGAACTCTTGGTTGGCCGCATTCTTCTTACACTCGGATTGCACGAGTGAAACGCCCGACTTGGTGCTGCTCTTCGGGACGGTCAAACACAGTTCGCTGTGTTCGGGACGAATCTGGAATCCACCCGCCACGGGGCTTTTCACCGCTTTGAGAATAAAGCGCTGGTGATAGAGGCCGGGATTGCATTCCTGCTGTCCGACCAGGCGCCCCTCCTCGCCGATCCCGTAGTCGACGGTCATGCACAGCCCGGCCGCCCCGGCCAGCTGCACGAGGTAGTTTCCGCCGCCGGTCTCGGTCAGCTGGATCGTGGGCATCGTCTCGGGCTGGACGGGGGCCTTCTCGCCGAGCAGGCAGGTCCGCTGGACAAGGAGCACGCGGCCGTCGACGTCGGCTCCGGCCAGGCACTTGAGGGAGTGCGCGGGCCGCAGGACGTAGGCGCCGTCGGCGAGGGGGACCTCCGGTCCGGCGGCGGGGGACGCGGCAGCGGGATCGTTTCCGGAGTCGGGCAAAGCGAAATCGCGACCGCCGGGCTCGCCGCTGTCGTAGTCGCGGTACATGTCGACGGTGTTGTCGCGGAATTCGCCGCGAATCACGCTCAGGCCGGTGAAAACCGTACCGAACGCCAGCAGCGCCACCACACCCGCGATCAGCGCGTCTTTGGACCGCATGCCACACCTCCAGCGGGACCTAGGGCGTGGTCCCGTGCGGGTCAGCATAGAGGCAAACGTGGCGCGCGCAACACCCCCGAAACAGATTTCAGATGCTCAGCGCGCGGGCCTCCTCCGTTCGGGTTGATCTTCGCCGCCCCGATCACGGTGGTATAACGGCTGGACAACGGTCCCGTTGCCGACGAAGCGGACGATCTCGCCGGCGAGCGCTTCCGGCCGGTCGAGGGGAATCAGTGTCCGGCAGTCGTCGAGTTCGACGAGCCGGGCGTCGGCGAACAGCTCCGTCAGGAGCCGGCCGTGCTCGCGGGGCATGAGCCGGTCCTCGGCCGCCCACACCACCAGGACGGGGTCGGCGTACCCCCGCATGGCCTCCGACCAGGCGAGCAGCGTTTCGCGCGGGGGCACCGACAGCAGGTACTTGCGCAGGTCGCGGCGCACGAGCGGGGACTGCCGCGAGGGCGCGAACCAGGCGTCCATCATCGCGGCGGGCACGGACCGCTTGCTCATGGCGCCCCAGCCGTTGGGCGCACGACGGTAGGCACGCGACCCGGAGAGCCGCGACAGCAGCCACAGGCCGCCGGGGACGCGGGCGGCGGCGCGCAGGGTGCGGCCGGGGGTGCCGGGCGGGTAGTTGTCGAAGGCCTCGCAGGAGGTGAGCACGACCCGGCCGAGGCGTTCGGTCCGGCGCTCGGAGAGAAGGACCTGGGCGCCGCCCCAGTCGTTGAGGACGAGCGTGGCACCGGTGAGGTCCAGGGCCTCCAGGAACTCCTCGACGAGCAGCGCCACGCCCCGGATGGACAGGTCGGCGTCAGCCGGCATGGGGAGGCGGTGCGCGCCGAGGGGGAGGGTCGGGGTGATGCATCGGTAGCCGTCGCGGAGCCGGCCGACGACGTCGTCCCAGACCGATCCGTCCATGAGCGGGCCGTGCAGGAAGACGATCGGCGGCGCGTTCGCGGGGCCTTCGGCGCGATAGTGCATCGGGCCGGACGGCAGGTCCGCCAGCAGGAGCGGCGCGGACGGGGCCGGTTCGGGGGTCACGGCGACTCCTCTTGATAGATCGCTCTAGCGTGACCCTACACTTGCGGCATGGCCGCATCGAAGTCGCCGACGAGGCGCCGCATCCTCGACACCGGGGCACGCCTCTTCCGCCGCAACGGATACACCGGCACCGGGCTCAAGCAGATCACCGGCGAGGCCGGGGCGCCCTTCGGCTCGCTGTACCACTTCTTTCCCGGCGGTAAAAGGGAACTGGCCGCCGAGATCATCCGCACCGAGGGCGCCGGGTACGCCCGGACCTTCGACGTCGTGCGCGCCGAGGACGCCGTCGCCGGACTGCGCGCCTGGTTCGCCGGCGCCGCGGAGGTCCTGGAGGCCGGCGACTACGCCGACGCCTGCCCGATCGCCGCGATCGCGCTGGAGGTCGCCAGCACCGACGACGACCTGCGGCAGGCCACCGCCGAGGTGTTCACCGACTGGATCGAGCAGGCCGCGGCCCGCTTCACCGAGGCCGGGATCGCCCCGGCGAGGGCGCGAACCCTTGCCGTGTCGGCGATCGCGAGCCTGGAGGGCGCCTTCGTGCTCGCCCGCGCTCTGCGCAGCCCCGAGCCGGTGCTGAGCGCGGGCGAGATCGTCGTCGCGGCGGTCGAGCGGGAACTGGCCTCCTAGCGCCAGAAGCGGATCGTGCCGTCGTTTCCGCCGGTGATCAGGACCTCGCGGCCGTCGACGAGCGCCTTCTCCATCACGCTCACCTCGTGGCCGCTGACGTGCCCCGCCTCGCCGAGATCCGGGACGTTCCACAGCCGCAGGCCGCCCCCGTCGGCGGCCGTGACCGCCAGGACGCGGCCGTCGACGGTGAGCACCTCGACGTCCTCCAGCTCGCCTTCGGCGGCCTTGACCTGCGCGTAGTCCTCCTCCGTGCCGCCCGCGTCGAAGTTCCACACGCACACGCGCCCGTACTCGGTGGCGCCCACGACGAACGACCGGCCGCCGGCGTCGCAGGCCGTCACGCCCCAGATCCGCTCGTCGTTGTCATCGACGTAGCAGGAGGCGATCTTGGCGCCCGTGACGGCGTCCCACGCCACCGCTCCGACCCCGCCCGCCAGAACCAGGTCGTGCCCGCACGCACGCGCGGTGGCGAGGCAGAACAGCGAGGAGACCTCGCCGAGCACCCGATCCGGTGCGGGCGACCAGAAGCGCGCACGCTCGGCGTACTGCTCGGCGGTCACGAAAGCGCCGCCGACGGCCACGATGTCGGTGAGGTAGGCGCCGGTGACCGGCACCCGTGCGACGATCTCGCCGGTCTCGAAGTCCCACACCGCCGGCTCCTGCTCGTCGCCGCCGCCCGCAAGAAGCAGGCGGCCGCCGACATCGGCCAGGGCGATGTGATCGAACTCGTTGCCTGCGTCGGGATAGGGCTCCATCACCGGATCGGCGGCGTGTGCGAAGGGCACCGGCTTGGCCGCCCACTCGCCCGTCGCCGGCGACCAAATCCACAGCCCGCCGTAGCGGTCGGCGCAGACGACGAGCGGGGAACCGCCGTGGTCGGCGAAGGAGACGTCGGTGATGGTGGTGCCGTTGGGGATCGGTGTGCTGGAAAGGATCTGGCGGATCATCTCTGCCTTCGGTGGGGTCGGTGGTCCTAGAACATGTCGGGCGTCGGGATCGCCCTGGTGAAGTCCCCGGCCCGCAGCGCCGCCGTCGGGATGGACCAGTGCATGACCCCGCCCTCCCCGCCGATCTCCCACTCGTGGTCCTCCCCGAGCTGGAGCAGGTGGTGGAGGTCCCGGGAGTCGATCTTGGGATCCATGGCGAGGGAACCGCCGGAGGGGAAGTCCGGCCGGCCGAAGGCGACGCCCAGCTTCGGCGAGGACACCCGGATCGTCTCGATCATCTCGACGCCCCTCTCACCGGCCAGGCGAGTCTCACGAACTCGGCGGCCAGTCCGACGCCGAGGCGGTCGGCGCAGAAGCGGTACAGGGCCTCGAAAGTGGCCTCACGATCCATGCCGGACTCCTAGAAGTGGTCCGGAGTCGGGACGGCCCGGCTGAAGTCCCCGGCCCGCAGCGCCGCCGACGGGATGGACCAGTGCATGACGCCGCCCTCCCCGCCGATGAACCACTCACGCTCGTTCCCGCCGAGTTGCAGCAGGTGGTGGTAGTCGTTGGGATCGGAGCCGTCGCCGATGTAGGGCGCGCTGCCGGTCGGGAACTGCGGGCGGCCGAAGGCGATGTCCTCGGACACCACCGCGCCGGGCCGCTCGTCCCAGTCGGTGAGCTGATCGAGGATCCTCGACCGCAGCGCGTAGTGGTCGGCGCCGGTCCCGGGGAACATCAGATTCCAGGCCGGGTCCCAGTCGTCGGGGAAGCAGAACCCCGCAGTCGCCTTCCACTCCTCCGCCTCGAACTCGCTCGCGCGTTCGGGCGCTCCGGTCTCGACGGCCGTGGCGGCCGGAGCCGCGATGACCACGCCGATCTGCGGCGCCGAGGCCGAGTGCTTCCCGGCGATGTCGAAGGCCACCGGGTCGGCGTGGTCGGAATCGCTGTCGAGACAGAAGAAGTTGAGCAGCCCGGTGCCCGGCGGCACGATCCCGTCGAGCCAGGAACCGAGCGCATCGGTGTCCAGTACCGCGATCAAACTCAGCGGATGACCGTCGCACCTCGGCCACGGCGTACCCGGCGCGAGCATCGCCCGCCCACCGAAACGGCACTCCCCGGTCGCCTCACCCGGCTCGGCGCAGGTGAGGGAGAAACCCGGCCGGGCGAGCCTCAGGTACTCGGCGGCGAGTTCTGCCCCGAGCCGGTCGGCGCAGAACTGTTGCAGCGCGGCGAAAGCAGCGTCGCGATCCATGCCGGGCATTTCAACATGGAGGTGTGACAAGCGGATCGACCGGGGTGGATCAGTCCTTGCCGTCCGTCTTCTTACCGCTGTCGAAGGCCAACCCCAGCGCCACACCCATCGCGACACCGAAGCCGACGCCGATCGCGATGTTGTCGAAGGCGACCTGACCCAACACCGCGCCCATGGCGATGCCGATCGCGATCCACACCGCGAAGCCGGTACGGCTCTTGCCCGTATCCTTCTCGTTCGCGCTCATGAATCCAGTGTCGGCCATGCCCGCCGCCGATGGCCACCGTCGGCCGGATTCCTCACGCCGCGACCTCGGCCGCGGCGACCACCGCCTCGCTGTTCGGCTGGATCTGGCCGGCCTCGATCTCGGCGGCCCAGTGGCAGGCGACCTTGTGCCCCTCGGCGACCAGCGTCAGCTCCGGCCGCTCGGTGTCGCAACGGGTCTCCTGCCGCCACGGGCACCGCGTGTGGAACCGGCAGCCCGACGGCGGGTTCGCCGGCGAGGGCAGGTCGCCCTTGAGCAGCACGCGCTCGCGGGTGTCCTCGACCTCGGGGTCCGGCACGGGAACCGCCGACATCAGCGCCTTCGTGTACGGATGGCGCGGACTGACGTAGAGCACGTCGCTGGGCGCCTCCTCGACGATTCCGCCGAGGTACATGACGCCGATCGTGTCGCTGATGTGCCGCACGACCGCCAGGTCGTGGGCGATGACGAGGTAGGTCAGCCCGAGATCGTCCTGCAGTTCCTCCAGCAGGTTGATGACCTGCGCCTGCACCGACACGTCGAGCGCGGAGACCGGCTCGTCGGCGATGATGACGTCGGGCTTGAGGACCAGCGCGCGGGCGATGCCGATGCGCTGCCGCTGACCGCCGGAGAACTCGTGCGGGTAGCGGCTCAGCGCGCCGCTGGGCAGGCCGACGGCGTCGAGGGTCTGCTGGATGTGCGCGCGGCGGGCCTTGCGGTCGCCGATCATCCCGTGCGCGGCGAGGCCCTCGGACAGGATCGACTCGACGTTCTGGCGCGGGTCGAGGCTCGACATCGGGTCCTGGAAGACCATCTGGAGCCGGCGGCGCTCCTTGCGCATCGGCTCGGCGCCCAGCGAGGCCAGATCGGTGCCGTCGAAGAGGACCTGCCCTGCGGTCACGTCGACCAGCCGCAGGACCGCGCGGCCCAGGGTGCTCTTCCCGCAACCGGACTCGCCGACCAGGCCGTAGGTCTGGCCCTGCTCGACGTCGAGGGAGACCCCGTCGACGGCGTAGACGTGCCCGACGGTGCGGTCGAAGAGCGCGCCCCGCTTGATCGGGAAGTGGACTTTGAGGTCGCGTACGGATAGCAGGCTCATCTTTCACCGTCCGTCTCGGTCGAGGGGTCCACAATGGCCGGTGCGCGCAGGATCGGTGCCGACGCGGCGGCGGCCTCCACCTCGTCGCTGGTGAACGGGTTCACGCAACGGTAGGAGTGGCCGGTGTAGGTCTGCACGAGCGCCGGCGGACCGTCGAGGCACTCGTCGGTGCGGTGGGCGCACCTCGGCGCGAAAGCGCAACCGTCGACCCAGGCGATGTTGTCGCGGACCGAACCGGGGATCGGCCGCAGCTTCTCGCCCTTCGGCGCGTCGAGCCGCGGGATGGATCCCAGCAGCCCCACCGAGTACGGGTGCGTCGGGTTGGCGAACAGCGGCCTGCGGGCGGCGGCCTCGACGACCCGTCCGGCGTACATCACGTTGATCTCGTCGCACAGACCGGCGACCACCCCGAGGTCGTGGGTGATCATGATCAGCGCGGTGCCCTCCTGCGCCACCAGTTCCTTGAGCAGTTCGAGGATCTGGGCCTGGATGGTCACGTCGAGCGCCGTGGTCGGCTCGTCGGCGATGAGCAGCCGGGGCTTGCACGCCACCGCCATGGCGATCAGCGCGCGCTGCCGCATGCCGCCCGACAACTGGTGCGGGTACTCCTTGAGCCGCCGGCGCGGGTCGGGGATGCCGACGCGGTCGAGCAGGTCGGCGGCCTCCTTCTGGGCCGGCTCGCCCTTCATGCCCCGGTGCCGCTTGAGCACCTCGGTCACCTGGAGTCCAATGGGGACGACCGGGTTCAGCGAGGACAGCGGGTCCTGGAAGATCATCGCCATCTCGGAGCCGCGCATGTCCCGCAGCGACGAGTTCGGCATGGTCAGCAGGTCGTTGCCCTCGAAAAGGGCCCGGCCGCCGACTTTCACGCCCCGCTTGGCCAGCAGACCCATCAGCGCCAGCGAGGTGACGCTCTTGCCGCAGCCGGACTCGCCGACCAGGCCGACGACCTGGCCCTCGGCGACGGTGAAGGAGACGCCGTCGACGGCGTGCACCGGCCGGGTCCCCTTGCGCTGGAAGGTGACCGCGAGGTCCTCTACTTCGAGAAGTGCCATCGTGTCCGTCCCTACTTCCGCAGCTTCGGGTCGAGCGCCTCGCGCATGGCCTCACCGAGAAGGGTGAAGCCGAGCGCGGTGATGATGATCGCGACGGCCGGGTAGACCGCCAGGCGCAGGTTCGTGGCCAGGTACTGCTGCGAGTCGGCGAGCATGACGCCCCACTCGGGGTTGGAGGCGTCGGCGCCGCCGAGTCCGAGGAAGGACAGCCCGGCGGCCTCGATGATCGCGGTGGCGAGGCTCAGCGTGGCCTGCACCAGAACCGGGCTCATCGAGTTGGGCAGGATGTGATTGAGCACGATCCGCTTCTTGCGCACGCCGAGCGCGGTCGAGGCGAGCACGTAGTCGGAGTGCGACTGGGCGAGCATCGAGCCGCGCAGGAGCCGGGCGAACACCGGGACCTGGGTGACACCGACGGCGATCATGACGGTCACCAGGCCCTGTCCCAGGATCGTGGCGACGCTGATGGCCAGCAGCAGCGACGGCACGGCGAGCGCCATGTCGTTGAAGCGCATGAGGACCGAGTCGATCCAGCGGCCGGGCTTGCCGAACATGCCGAGGAAGGCGCCGGACAGGCCGCCGAGGATGGCGCCGACGGTGAAGCCGAGGAGGGTCGCGACGACGCCGACCAGCAGCGACTGCCGCGAGCCGATGATGAGCCGGGACAGCTCGTCGCGGCCCAGACCGTCGACGCCGAGCCAGTTCTCGGGTCGCGGGCCGGGGATGAAGCCCTCGGAGCCGCGGATCTCGCTGAGCCACAGCTGCGAGGCGGGGTCGTAGGGCGCGAGCCAGGGCGCGAGGATCGCGATCAGCACGAAGATCGCGATGATCACGGCACCGGTGATCGCCAGGGGGCTGCGCCGCAGCCGCCGGAAGGCCTCGTACCAAAGGCCGTGCCCGCCTTCGTCGGTGCGAGCGGTCAGCTCGGCGAGGCGGTCGATGCGTTCGGTCTTCGTGCTCATCGCACACGCACCCTTGGGTCGAGGACGCTGTAGGACAGGTCGACGGCGAGGTTGATGAGCACGTAGATCACCGCGATGATCATGATGAAGCCCATCAGGACGGGGTAGTCGCGGTTGCTGATCGCCGTCGCCAGGAAGGAACCGATGCCACCGAAGACGAAGACGGTCTCGGTGAGCACCGCCCCCGACAGCAGACCCCCGGTCAGCAGGCCGATCGAGGTGACCACCGGGAGCATCGCGTTGCGCAGCACGTGGCGTCCGCGAACCGTGTTCTCGCGCAGGCCCTTGGCCTCGGCGGTGCGGACGTAGTCCTCACCGAGCACTTCGAGGACGCTGGCGCGCGTCATCCGCACGATGATCGCGAAGGGGATGGACGCCAGCGCGATCGCGGGAAGTATGAGATGGACGAGCGCGTCCCATGACGCGTCCCACTCTTGTGTGAGTATCCCGTCCAGGACGTAGAAGTCGGTCACTCTCGTCGCGTCGATGCCCGGGGTCTGGCGGCCCAGCGAGGGGAACCAGCCGAGCTGGACGGCGAAGATGGCCTTGAGGATGAAGCCGAGGAAGAAGATCGGCACGCAGATGCCCAGCAGGGAACCGGTGACGGTCAGGCCGTCGAAGAGCCGGCCGTGCCTGCGGGCGGCGAGGTAGCCGAGCGGGATGCCGGCGCCGATCGCGATGACCATCGCGACGATGGTCAGCTCGACGGTCGCGGGAAAGCGCCGTCCGAACTCCTCCATGACCGGTGTGCCCGTGGTGAAGGAGTCACCGAGGTCGAGGCGCAGCAGGCGCTGCATGAAGCGTCCGTACTGGACCAGCAGCGGCTCGTCGAGGCCGAGCGCCGAACGGATCTCGGCCCGCTTGGCGTCGGTGGCGCGCACGTCGAGCAGCGCCGCCTCCGGACCGCCGGGAAGACTGTGCAACCAGGCGAACAGCAGGATCGACAACCCGAACAGGGTGGGGATCAGCTGCAGCAGGCGTCTGACTATGTATCGGAGCATCCGCGACCTCCGTGCGCTTCGATGGCTCGGCCACCGCCGAACAGACCGGACTCGCGACCGCCCGGGCCGTGTCCCTTTCGGACACAGTCCCGGGCGGTCGACGAGTGCTTGCTTATGTGAAGGAGACCTCGGCGAAGTTCTCCTGGGTGAGCGGACTGGTCGTCGGCGGCTTGACGTTCTTGGCGAACGCCATCGACGGCGGCGAGCTGGTCAGCGGCACACCCGGGAGGAGCTCCATGACCTGCGCGTTGAGCGCCTTGTAGAGCTCGACCCGCTTGGCCTGGTCGGGCTCGGCGGACACGGCGGCCATGTCGGCGAACAGCTTCTCGTCCTTGAAGCCCCAGCCCGAGTCGTAGACCGAGAACCAGGTTCCGATGAAGTTGAAGGCCTCGTTGTAGTCGCCGGTCCAGCCGATGATGTACAGCGGGCACTTACCGGCGTCGGTGGCGTCGAGGTAGTCCGGCGCCCACTTCATCGGCTTGTCGTTGACGGTGATCCCGACGGCCTGGAGGTTGGCCTTGAGGATCTCGAAGATGTCCGGCGGGCTCGGCATGTACGGCCGGCTGACCTCGGTCGGGTAGCAGAAGTCGATGCTGAGGTTCTCGGCACCGGCGGACTTCAGCAGCTCGGTGGCCTTGGCCGGGTCGTACTCGTACTGCGGCACGTCGGGGTTGTAGCCCTCGACGGTGTCGGGCATGAACTGCGTCGCGGCGGTGGCACCCGGCGGGAGCTTGGAGTCCACGATGGACTGCTTGTCGATGGCGTGCGCGAGGGCTTCGCGCACCTCCTTCTTCTTCAGCAGCGGCTCGGTCTCCTGCTGCATCCCCATGTAGAGGATGTTGAACACGCCGCGGGTCGGGACCTGGTATCCGGCGTCCTGGAGCGGCTTGACGTCGGCGGGCGCGACGAGGTCGTAGCCGTCGATGTCACCGGCCTCAAGGGCCTGGCGACCGGCGTTGGCGTCCTTGATGGTCTGGAAGACCAGCTTCTGGACGCCGGCCTTGGTGCCGTAGTAGCCGTCGAAGCGCTCAAGGGTGACCTGCTGCGCGCCCTTGTCCCAGTTGCTCAGCTTGAACGGTCCGGTACCCGCGACGGTCCCGGCGGTCTGGCTGTACTGGGGGTAGGTGAACGAGCCTTCCTGGCCGGTCGGAGGGGCCTCCGCGGCGTAGGCGTCGATCGACTTCGGGCTGTGCAGCGCCATCGCGGCGTGCGTGAACGCGCCGGGAAGGGTCGCCGAGTACTTGTTGACGTCGATGGTGACATCGAGGTCGCCGTTGGGGGTGCAGGACTTGAAGTTCGCCGCGGGGGTGTCTTCGCTCTCGTTCTTGGCGAAGCCGCCCATCAGCTCCTGCCAGTAACCGGAGAAGTTCGTGGACTGGTAGGTCCCGCTCCAGTTGTACCAGCGCTCGAAGTTCTTGCAGACGGCCGCCGCGTTGAAGGCCTCACCGTCGTGGAAGGTGACGCCGCTCTTGAGCTTGAACTTCCACTGCAGGCCGTCGGGCGACTGCTCGTAGCTCTCGGCGAGCGCGGGAACGATCTTGGTGCCACCGGGCTCGTGCTCGAGAAGGGTCTCGAACACCTGGCGGGTGACCCGGAAGGTCTCGCCGTCGGTGGCGAGACTCGGGTCGAGCGACTTGGGGTCGCCGGGTGCGCCGAAGACGAAGGTCTGGTCCTCGGAACCGGATTCGCCGCGGTCACTGTCGGCACACGCCGCCGTGCCCAGCACCAGGGCTGTGGCAGAGGCAAGCGCCAACACGCCTCGGAGCTTGCGAAGCTTCATCAAGCCACCTCACTGTTTCTACTGTGGTGCCCCGGCGGCGAGATCATCGGCCGTTCCGGTGCCGTCTGGTGGGAACGTTAGTGGGAGGTGGCGCTGGTGTGAACCGGCCCACTCGAGACTGATATTCGATTGTGACCGGCTGCGTGTGAATGCCGCCGGATCGTTCACTGAGTGGGGGTTTTGTGCCCGGTGCGCCCACTCTCGCGTTGTTTCTCGTAGTGACGCGCGACTCGGGCCCGGTTGCCGCAGGACGTTTTGCACCACTGCTGCCGATTGTGCTCTTTGACGAAGTATCGGACACAACGCGGAGCCGTGCATGCCCGCAGCCGCAGGCGATCCGGGCCGGCGAGGAAGGCGATGGCCGCCTGCGCGAGGACGGCCGTGAGCGGTCGTCCGTCCACAGGAGACTGTGTCGCTACCGGCTCCGCCGGCCACGACAGAACCGGCACGACGGGCATTTCGCTCGCGGCGGCGTTGACGACGCCGAGCGCCTTCGGGCGTGACATGAGGCGGCCGGTGTCGGCGCGACTGCGCGGGCCCGGATGGACGGCGTGGGCGAAGAGCGCGCGGATCGCCTTGCGCAGAGCCACGACCCGGAGCCGATGCCGCTCGTCGGCGGTGTGACCGGCGCCGAGGACGGCCGCGTGTTCCCTGAGCCAGGAACGGAAGCCGGCCAGATCGCCGATGTCGTCGGCGATGCCGCCCTCGCCGTCGTGCCGGATGGTCAGCGCGAGTTCGAGGGCGATGCCGCGGGCCTGCTTGATCTCCACGGGACGAGAGCCTACGCTACCTAACGTTTGGACTTCTCCTAAGCGTTAGGCTCCGCTCATGTTCCTCGCCCACATCAGCGATACCCACATCGACGGCGGCGATCGCGCCACCGACCGCGCCCGCCGCGTCATGGACTATCTGCACGGCCTCACCCGGCCCGTTGATGCGATCCTCGTGACCGGCGACATCGCCGACCACGGAAGGGTCGACGAGTACGAGATCGTCGCCGGACTGCTCGACTCGCCGTACCCGGTGCTGCACCTGCCCGGCAACCACGACCGCCGGGAGGGGTATCGCAAAGTCCTCGGCGGCCCCGACGGGGAGCTCAACGTCGTGCACCACGTCGCCGGGCATGCCCTGGTGCTGCTGGACTCGCTGATCGAGGGCCGCGACGAGGGCGAGCTGACGCCGCAGACGCTGACCTGGCTCGCGGCGACGCTGGACGGGCTGCGCGGGACGCCGACGCTGATCGCGTTCCACCACCCGCCGGTGCGGATGCATCAGGCGGTCGTCGACCAGTGGTTGCTGCAGAAGCCGGAGGACCTGGCCGAGGTGCTGGCGGGATATCCGGACGTCATCGCGATCCTGACGGGGCACACGCACACGGCGGCGGCGTCGACGTTCGCCGGACTGCCGCTGCTGATCGCGCCGGGCGTGACGTCGACGCTGCGGCTGGACTGGGAGCCCGGGGAGGGGCTGGTCGACCTGGAGGCGCCGCCGGGGGTCGCGTTCCACGTGGTGGAGGACCGCCGGGTGATGACGCACTGGCGGGTGGTTTAGGGGAACGGCGGGGCAGGGGGCGGGCGCGGGGTGGCCGGGCGGTCGGGGCGACGGGCCGGGGCGACAACGGACGGGGCGCCGGCGGGCCGTTGTCCACAACCCGCCGGTTGTCCACAGCGAGCGCGGCTCGCGTTCGCCGCCCACGCCGGGCGCGCATCTACCGTCGAACGTAGGGAGGAGGCCGGGAGGCCCCACACCCTCGATCGAGCCGGCCAACCACTCCACCAAGCCGCCCGGCAAGTACCTTCGGCCGATCCTCCCCACGCACCAGATCGGCCCCCTGAGCGCCCACCCCCGATCGAGCCGCCGCCCGGCCCCCGAGCACCCCCACCCAACGCCCCCTAAGTCGCCATTCCCCCCACCACCAGATCCAGCAACGGCGTCCGCGCCTTCCCCGGCGCCCACCCGTGATGCCGCCGCAGGTGCACGTACGGCCAGCACACCGTGTTGAACACGAGATCCCCCGCCGTCTCCGGATCCTCCTGCTCCGCCAGGCTCCCGTCGGCCATCCCGTCGCGAATCAGCCGCGTCAGCGGCCCCACGAACCCCGCCGGCGACCCGCCCTTGTCCTCCGGCTCGGCGTCGTGGAACGCGGTGTCGACCGCCGACAGCAGCGGCAGGTGCCGGTCGGCGACCTCGCACAGCGCCTCCAGCGCGGCCCGCAGCCGGTCGCGCCCGGTCCCGTCGGCGGTGAGGATCGGCCACAGCGCGTCGCGGTAGTCGACGGCCAGGCGCGAGATGAGCGCCGCCCGCAGCTCGTCCTTCCCGCCGACCTGCCGCCAGAAGGTCGCCCGCGAGACCCCCGCCCGGTCGGCGACGGCGCCCAGCGTCAACCCGTCCCACGTGGTCTCGGCCAGCAGGGACATGGCGGCGTCGAGCAGCTTGGCGTCCACCAGCGCAGCATAGTGTGAAACAGCATGTTGCATCTCAAGATAAGCTATGTATCGTCTCTCGCATGGCCTTGCTGCTCGACGTGTCACCCCTGCGCGAAAGCCGCGACTTCCGCTGGCTCTTCACCGGACGCTGCGCCCTCCTGCTCGGCGGCGCCCTCACCGAGACCGCCGCCGGCTGGCAGCTCTACGGACTCACCGGCTCGACCGTCGCCGTCGGGCTCGGCGGCCTCGTCACCAGCCTCGGCATGATCGCCGGGCTCCTCCTCGGCGGCATGCTCGCCGACCGCGTCGACCGCCGCGCCCTGCTGACCGCCGTGCGCCTGCCGGGCGCGCTGTTCGCCCTCGCCCTGCTCGGCAACAGCCTCCTCGACAGCCCTCGCCTGTGGCTCATCTACGTGTCGACCACCGCTATCGGCTTCCTCGCCGGCCTCGGCGCCCCCGCGACCTACGCGGCCGTGCCCGCCCTCGTCGGCGTGAAACGGCTCGCCGCCGTCGCCGCCCTCAACGGCCTCACCACCCAGTCGGCGGCACTCCTAGGCCCCGCCCTGGCCGGCTACCTCATCGCCGGCCCGGGCCTGGTCGCCTGTTTCGCCGTCGACGCCGCCGGCTTCGCGCTGTTCGCCGTGGCGATGCGCTTCGTGCGCCCACTACCGCCGTCGACACCCGCGCCGACGCGCCCGGGCCTACGGTCGATGGCCGAGGGCTTCCGGTACGTCCGCGGCAACCAGATCGTCGCCGGGGTGATGCTCGTCGACGCCGTCGCGATGCTCTGCGCCGCGCCGAAGTCGCTCTTCCCGGCCCTGGCCACCGACTGGTTCGGCGGCGACGCGACGACTTTCGGCCTGCTGTCGGCAGCGCCCGCCGCGGGCGCCATCGCGGCCGCCGCGACCAGCGGCTGGACGAGCCGCGTGCGCCTCCCGGGCATGGTCGCGCTGATCGCCACGGCGATATGGGGCCTGGCCATCGCGGGCCTCGGACTCACCCACGCACTGTTCGCCGGCATGGCCCTGCTGGCGCTGTCGGGCGCGGCCGACCTCGTGTCGGAGATCCTGCGCGGTTCCCTCCTCCAGGCCCACACCCCCGACGGTCTGCGCGGCCGCGTGACGAGCCTGTGGCTCGCCCAGACCAACGGTGCGCCCGCCTTCGGCAGCGCGCGTGCGGGCGTGGTCGCGCAGGTCGCCGGCCTGCCCGGCGCCCTCATCGGCGGCGGACTCGCCTGCGTACTGGGCCTCGGCATCGTCGCCCTGCGACTGCGCGAGTTCCGGCGGGTGCGTGGCTAGAGCTCCCTGGCGAACCGCGCGAGGATCCCCTCCAGCCCGAAGGCGAACCGGTCGGTGAGCCGCCCGTCGAGCATCACGCCCGCGACCGCCGTCAGGTCGGGGTAGCGCTCCTCGGGCAGCCCGGACAGGAAGGCGCCGAAGTCGGCCAGGCGCACGTCGCCGGCCGACCCCTTGCCGAAGGCGACCTCCTGGCTGGCGAAGCCGGTGACGTAGAAGTGCAGGATCAGGTAGCCGTAGGAGGCGTAGGTGTCGTCGAACCCGGCCCGCCGCATCGTCCCGACGACATGGTCGGCCAGGCGCAACGCGTTCGGCCCGGCCGGAACGCGCCCGGGCAGCAGCCGCGCGGCGGCCGGATGGTCGAGCAGGACCTTCCGCAGCGACAGCGCGAGTTCGGTGAGCCGCCCCTCCCAGTCCGGGGTCTGCGCCGGCAGCGCGCACCGCCCGTAGACGGTGTCGATGATCAGGTCGTAGAGCTCCTCCTTGCTGCGCACGTGCCAGTACAAGGAAGGCGACTTGATGTTCAGCGCCTGCGCGAGCCTGCGCATGCTGAAGGTGTCGAGGCCCTGCGTGTCGAGCAGTTCGAGCGACACCCGGACGATCTCGGCGCGGTCGAGTCGCGTGCCGGTCTCGTCGTCACTCCACGCCGCCCCGATCGGGTTGTCGGACATGGCCGAAATCTAGCATTGCCAGAGTTTCCCTAGCGATGTTAGTTTCTCCCGAACACCGCTAGGGAGGTTCGATGTTCAAGTCGCGCTGGTGGCCACTGGCCGCGATCGTGCTCGCCGTCTTCATGCTCATGCTCGACGCCACGGTCGTCACCGTCGCGCTGCCCGCCGTCGGCGACGACCTCGACGCCGGCCTCGGCGGCCTCTCGTGGGTGATCACCTCCTACGCGCTGACCATGGGCCTGCTGCAACTGCCGACCGGCATGCTCGCCGACCGCGTCGGGCACCGCCGCATGTTCTACGCGGGAGTCGCGCTGTTCAGCGCCGCCTCACTGGCGTGCGGGCTGGCGACCGGCATCGAGACGCTGCTCGCCGGGCGTGTCGTGCAGGGTTTCGCCGCCGCGATCCTGTTCGCGAGCACCATGTCGCTGGTCGCCCTCACCTACGAGGGCCGCGACCGTGGCATCGCCTTCGGGGTGCGCGGGATGACCGCCGGCGTCGGCGTGGTCGCCGGACCGCTCGTCGGCGGCGCGCTGGTGTCGGGTGCGTCCT
Source organism: Phytomonospora sp. NPDC050363 (assembly GCF_040655735.1). Taxonomy (NCBI): domain Bacteria; kingdom Bacillati; phylum Actinomycetota; class Actinomycetes; order Micromonosporales; family Micromonosporaceae; genus Phytomonospora; species Phytomonospora sp. NPDC050363. Next base: position 40,584 of record NZ_JBFAKK010000002.1, on the reverse strand, counting down.
GGCGCTGGATCTTCCTGCTCAACGTCCCTGTCGCCGCGGTGTGCCTGCTCATCGCATGGCGCACGCTCCCCCGCACCGACCCACCCGCGTCGGCCGGCCTGGGATTCGCGGGTTTCCTGCGTCCGCGTTTCCTCGGCACGCAGGCCGCCGCCTTCGTCGTCCAGGCCGGTTCCTTCGCGCTGTTCATGTACATCTCGGTGTACTTCCAGGACGTGCGCGGCTACACCGCGATCGGCGCCGGCCTGGCGCTCCTGCCGGGAGTCGTGCCCCTGCTGCTGGCCGGACCGGTCGCCGGGTCGCTCATGTCCCGCGTCCCGCCACGACGGCTCGTCGTCGGCGGCCTCGGACTGGTCGTCCTCGCGCTGACGTGGATGTTCCTCACCGGGACGGGCAGTGGCTGGTGGGCGCTGATGCCCGGCATGGTGGTCTCCGGCTTCGGGGCCGGAATCGCGCTGCCGGTGCTGGGCGCGCTCACCGTCGACGGCCCAGGCCGCCTCGGCCTGGCCGCCGGGATCAACAACACCGTCCAGCAGCTCGGCGGCGGCATCGGGGTCACCGCCTACGGCGCGGTCCTCGGCGCCGGCGACTTCAGCCGGGGCCTGCACTGGGCCTTCCTCCTCGCGGCCGGTGTCACCGCGGCGGGGACGCTGGCCGCGCACGCCGGGATCAAAGGCGTACGTTGATCCCCCATGACGACACGCGCCCGCGATCACGGACTCGTACCCGCGCCCGGCCGCACCGGCCCGCACAACGCCATCACCGACGTGCCGGGCGTACTCGTCGGGCACACCACGATCCTGCGGCCGCCGGCGATCCACAGCGGCGTCACCGCGATCGTCCCCGAGGGCATCGGCCCGGACTCAACCGTCGCGGCCGGACTCCACGTGGGAAACGGCTACGGGAAACTCATCGGCTCGACGCAGCTCGCCGAACTCGGCGTCCTGGAGTCGCCGATCGTGCTGACCTCGACGCTGTCGGCGTTCCGCGCCGCCGACGCCCTGGTCACGTGGATGCTGGCGCAGCCCGCCCACTCCGCAGTCGTGTCCTTCAACCCCTTCGTCGGCGAGTGCAACGACGGTTTCCTCTCCGACGGGCGCTCGCGGCCGGTCGGTGAGGCCGACGTTCTCGCGGCGATCGGCGAGGCGGCGGGAGGGCCGGTCGCGGAGGGCTCGGTCGGCGCCGGGACCGGCACGGGGGCGCTGGGTTACAAGGCGGGGATCGGCACGGCCTCGCGGCTCGTGGACCTGCCGGGCGGGGAGGTGACCCTCGGAGTGCTGGTGCAGGCGAACTTCGGTGGCACGCTGCGGGTCGGCGGCGTCACCGCCGGGCACGCCGAACTGGGCCTGGCCGACCCGAACGCGCCCGAGGCGGGTTCGTGCATGATCATCGCGGCGACCGACGCGCCGCTCGACGCCCGGCAGCTGACCCGGCTGGCGCGACGGCTGGTGTTCGGGCTCGGCCGAACCGGCGCGGACTACTCCCACGGCAGCGGCGACTACGGGGTCGCCTTCTCGACCGCGAGCGGCGCCGCCCCGTCCGACCAGGGGCTGAGCCCGTTGTTCGCCGCCGCGCTCGACGCCGTCGAGGAGTCGGTGCTCAACTCGCTCGTGGCCGCGCGCACGACCGTCGGCTTCCAGGGCCGGACGCTGCCCGGAATACCTGTGGACCGCCTGCGCGCGCTGGTGCTTAGGTGACCCATATGGACGATCTTGATCGCACACCTCTCGCCGACGCCTACCGCGCCGCCTACACCGAGCAGATCCGCGCGCGGCTGCTCGTCGACAATGTCTCGAACATCGACACCGACGGTCCGCTGCATCGCAAGACGCCCCTGACCGGGCGTGGTTTCCTCACCTACACGGGACTCGACGGCCTCGAGGGCGCCGAACTCGACGCGCTGATCGCCCGCCAGTGCGCGCACTTCGGCGCTCATGGCCTGTCGGTGGAGTGGAAGACGCACGGCCTCGACCGGCCGGCCGACCTCACCGATCGCCTCGCCGCCGCCGGTTTCGTGCCGGAGGAGCGCGAGACGCTCATCGTCGGCGAGGCCGCTGTGCTGGCCGGCGAGGCGAAGCCGCCCGAGGGCGTGCGCATTCGAGAGGTGAGCGAACGCGCCGACCTGGAGAAGATCGCGGCCATGCAGGAGACCGTGTGGGGCTACGACTGTTCGTGGATGGTCGACGCGCTCACGCGCGACCTCTCCGAGGTCGGCGACCCGGCGGTCGTGATCGTCGCCGAGGTGGAGGCGACCGGTGAGGTCGTCTGCGCGGCCTGGATGCGTTTCCACGAGGGCACCGAGTTCACGTCCTTCTGGGGCGGCTCGACGCTGGAGCAGTGGCGCGGCAAGGGAATCTACAAGGCGATGGTGGCCTACCGGGCGCGGCTGGCGGTCGAGCGCGGGTACAAGTACGTGCAGGTCGACGCCTCCGACGACAGCATGCCGATCCTGCGCAGGCTCGGGCTGCTCGCGGTGGAGACGACGACGCCGTATGTGTGGGGCGCCTGACGCGATGAGGACGGGAGACTGACGATGACCGGCGATGGGGCCGTGCAGGCGGGCAGCGCAGGCCCGAGCGCGCTCGACCTGGCGACGGCGATGCGGCTGCTGCCGCACTGGGCGCGCAGGGGCGACCTGCGCGGGGAAGTCGTGGTGGGAAACGCGAGCGACCTTCCCGCCGATGGCGCGGGCGAAGCGGTGACCGGCGCCGGCGATGTCGAGGAACTGCTGACCCGGTTCCTCGGCGGAGACCTCGACGAAGCGGCGAGCGCCCTCACCGCCGCGATCGGGCGAACGGTCGTCGACCGGTTCCCGCGGCTCTCGCGGGTCGGCACCGACGACGGGATCGTCCTGGTCGGCGGCTCGGCATCCGGCCGCGCGCTGCGCCTGTCGCTGGCACCTCGCCCCGCGGAGCCCGGTGACGGGCCGGACCCCGCCGACCTGGGCCCCGGCTCCGGAGAGCGCCTCGCCTGCGTCAACCGCCTGCTGGGCGAGTTCGTGTCGGTCGGCGAGAACGCCCGGATCGAGGCCGCGGTGACCTTCGCCGAGCACGGCCTCGACCTGGCCGAAGCGGCCGATCCCGGGACGGCCGTCGACGAGTGGTGGCGGGAGAACGGCGCCGATCTCGTCGACGACGATGAGATCTACGACGAGGACGAGGATGATCTCGACGCTCTCTCGCCGGCCGAGTTCACCACGTTCCTGAACGTCTTCGAGGCGGGAAACCTGTACCGCGCCGCCGAAGGCGCCTCGCTGCTCGGCGCGATCTCGGCCGATGAGATGGAGTCCGCGCGGCCGCGGTTTCCCGACGAGCTCCTGGTGGCCCACCTCGGCCGCGACCTGTTCGCCACGATCTTCGCCCGTCTCGCCGACGGCGGCCCGGCGCCGCTCGTCTACGGGCTGGACGTGAACGTCGACGGCCACTTCAACTGGGGCGGCGGCACCGGCTGCCTGATCCTGTTCGGCGGGACCGAGGTCGCCGTCGTGCTCATCGAGTGACGGCGGCGCCTCACCAGAAGCGCGCGTAGGCGAGGGCGTGCTCGGCGTCGAGGAAGAGCGAGCCGGTGTACGCGCCGAGGTCGGCCATGTCGAGCGCGGCGGCCATCGACCACTCGGCGCCCGCCGGCACGTAGGCGAGCAGCGCCGAGCCGATCGCGTTCTCACCGGCCGGGCCGTCGGCGGTCACGGGCGTGGCGGGCAGCCACGTGTGATCCCAGAGGAGTGTCTGCACGCTCGGCGCGTCCAGCTCGAAGAGGGCGCGGTAGACCAGCGCCTCGGGCGGGCGCCCCGACGAGCAGTCGCCGAGACGGTCGAGGGCCCAGTGCACACCGATGTAGTCGCCGATGCCGCCTATGTCATCGGCGGTGAAGCGGTGGTCGCTGTGGACCTCGGCCTCCTCGGCGGCGAGGTCCTCGGAGCAGGCCAGCGTCATCCGCCACACGATCGCGAAGGGCATGGCCGCCGCCATGACCACGGCGACGGCGAGGGCTAAGACGTGCCACCCGCCCCGGGTGAGCCTCAATCCAGGACCCGTCGGCCTTCGAACGCGCGGCCGAGGGTGATCTCGTCGGCGTACTCCAGGTCCCCGCCGACCGGCAGGCCGCTGGCCAGGCGGGAAACGGTGATGCCCATCGGCTTGACGAGCAGCGCCAGGTACGTCGCGGTCGCCTCGCCCTCGGTGTTGGGGTCGGTGGCGAGGATGAGTTCCTTGGTCTCGCCCGCCTGGAGGCGCGTCATCAGTTCGCGGATGCGCAGGTTGTCCGGGCCGATGCCTTCAAGCGGATTGATCGCACCGCCGAGTACGTGGTAGCGGCCGCGGAACTCGCCGGTGCGCTCGACGGCGATGACGTCCTTGGACTCCTCGACGACGCAGATGTTCTCGTCGGTGCGGCGTCCGTCGCGGCAGATGCGGCAGCGGTCCTCTTCGGACACGTTGAAGCAGATCTCGCAGACGCGGACGAGCTGCTTGACGCGCTTGAGCGCGTCGGCGAGCTTGTCGATGTCGTGGGTGTCGGCCGAGAGGATGTGGAACGCGATGCGCTGCGCGCCTTTCGGCCCGATGCCGGGGAGGCGGCCGAGTTCCTCGATGAGGTCGGCGAGTGCGCCTTCGTACACGTCGTCCGCCTAGAAGCCGGGCAGGCCGAGGCTGTCGCCGAGACCTCCGAGGCCCTGAGTGAGCGCGCCGAGCTTCTTCTCGGCGAGCTTGCGCGCCTCGGTGCCGGCGGCGTGGATGGCGGCGACGACGAGGTCTTCGAGGGTCTCGATGTCGTCGGCGTCGACCACCGACGGGTCGATCTTGACCGACACGAGGGTGTTGTCGCCGGTGACGACGGCCTTGACCAGGCCGCCCCCGGCGCTGCCCTCGACCTTCGCCGAGGCGAGTTCGGCCTGCGCCTCCGCGTACTGCTGCTGCATCTGCTGGGCCTGCTGGAGCAGCCCTTGCATGTCGGGCATCATGATGCCGTTTCCCTCCGCCGTCCCCATGTCCGTCTCACGCGGTTGACGTGCCCACGTTCGTGCCCGCCCCGCCCCCGCAGCTTAGCCCGTGGCCCTGACGTGTCCGCTGACACCGACCCGCACGCACGGCGGCTCCCGCGCTCGGGGCGGAGCACGACTGCGGCGTGGCCGCTGTCTGACGCAGGAGCCCGACGCATCCGACCGTCGCCCGACCGTCGCCCGGCCACCGACAGGCCGCAGCCAGGCCGCAGCCAGGCACAGGGCGGTCCCCGGACACAGGTGCCCTGTCTCCCGCCAGCACTGCGGCCAAAACCCGCACGCGAGCGCGCCCAGCGCTCGAACCCGAGCGCGGCCGGGGCCCGCCGACCGCTCACACACGCGCGGCGGATGCCGGGCGCAGGCGCCCCTCTCCTGCCGGCGCTGCGGCCACCGGAGCAAGACACCGGCTCCCTGACGCAGCCCGTCCGCACCCAATGCCGCGGCCACCGACCCCGCAGTCACTGCGGCTTCCACGCTCGGGCCGATCTGCTTCCGGCGTTGGAGGCACCGGCCCTCGCATGGCAGCGCCCGCCTCAGGACCGAGCGCAGCCGGCCCGCCCGCTCGCGCGCACGGCGGTTGACGTCTCACAGGACGCCCTAGAGTCGGTTGGCCGCCCGCCCGCTCGCGCGCACGGCGGTTCCACCCGCTGCCAGCGAGGGCCTTCGGCTTCGGCCACCCGCTCGCGCACGGCGGTTCCCGCGCAGGCCCGTCCGCTTCCCGCGTTGGGCACCCTCACCCGCGCACGCGGTTCCTGGGCGTGGGTGAGGGTTGCCGGGCTCGGCGTCCCCCACCCGCGCGATGGCGATTCACGGCACGTCCCGGCAAGGCCGGGCTCGTCGCGTCCCTCACCCACGCACGGGCGATTCCTCGGGCCGTCGGAACCACCCCAGGCGCGCAGACTCCCGCCCGCGCACACGAGTCGTCCCGCCCTCGGGCCGAGCGCGGCCGCGACCGACCGCTCACACCCACAGGCTCCTCGTCATTCCCCCCTCGTCCCGAACCACCTCCTCATCGCCGCCCGCAGTCCTTCCGCGTCGCCGTCGGCGCCCATGCCCACCCACGCCACGTGCCCGTCGGGCCGGATCAGCACCGCCAGCGGTGCCTCCACCTCACCCGTCGGCGGCAGTGCCCATCTCTGTTCCGGGCAGGTCGCCGCCACCAGGTCGACCTCGCTTCTCTCCGCCGCCAAAGCCGCCAGGTCGAGCCCCGCGGCCAGGTCGAGCCCCGCAGCCGTGTCTGGCTCTGCTGCCGGGTCGCGCCCCACGCCGAGGTCGAGCAGCACCCATCTCCCCGTCCGCAGCAACTCGTGGACCCGCGAGGCCCCGCCGGTCCTATCGGTCCCACCAGTTCTCTGCGTCCTCTCGGCACCATCGGCCCCGGCAAGCTCGATCTCCACGTCCGGCACCCGCAGCCCCAGCAGCGGGTGGTCTCCGCCTCCGCCCATCTCGTAGCGCACGTCGAGGGCCGTGATCATCCCCGCGAGCCGCGCGTTCGCCTCCTCGATCCCGAGCAACCCCGCGAAGGTCTCCCGCAGGGCGGTCATGTGCTCTCCGGGCGCGCCCAGGACCGTCTGCGCTCTCGTGTTGTGCAGCACGCGCTCGCCCACCGGGTGCCGCTCGGAGTGGTAGGTGTCGAGCAGCTCCTCCGCGCCGCCCCGCACCACCGCCGCGAGTTTCCACCCGAGGTTCACCGCGTCCTGCACACCCGTGTTGAGCCCCTGCCCGCCCGCCGGGAAGTGGATGTGCGCGGCGTCGCCGGCCAGCAGCACCCGCCCGCGCCGGTACTCGCTCGCCTGCCGGGCGGCGTCACTGAAGCGCGAGACCCAGCGCGGCGAGTGCATCCCGAAGTCGGTGCCGGCGATTTTGACCATGGCCTTGCGGACGTCTTCGAGGCCGACCTCGGCGTCGCGGTCGATGACGTGGTCGTACTCGTTGGTCATGACCCGGTACCAGCCCGGCTCGAAGTCCATCACCGAGAAGGACCCGTGCTCGCGGCGCTCCTGGAAGACCCGCCCGGCGGGCGGCTCGGCGAGTTCGACGTCGGCGAGCAGCGCGGTCATGCTCGCCGGGGTCCCGGGGAACTCGAAGCCGGCGAGTCTGCGCACGGCGCTGCGGCCGCCGTCGCAGCCGACGAGGTAGTCCCCGTGGACGACGCTTTCCTCCCCTGCCGCGGATCTGACGCGGACCTCGACCCCGGTGTCGCCTTGTTCGACGCCGACGACTTCGGCGTCGCGCATGACGCGCACGCCGAGCCCGGAGGTCCAGTCGCCGAGATGTCGTTCGATGCGGCTCTGCAGGATCATGCCCAGGTAGGGGTGGCGCGTCGGCATGGTGCTGACGTCGAGCCAGAGGGCGGAGAAGTGCGCGACGTTCATCCGCTTGATCTCGGGGAGCATCGCGTCGAGGAGTCCCCGCTGGTCGAAGATCTCCATGGTCCGGGCGTGGATTCCGCCCGCCCGCGACTCCTGCATGCCCGAGGCGAGGCGTTCGAGCACGAGGACGTCGACGCCGGCGAGCCGCAGCTCCCCGGCGAGCATCAGTCCGCTCGGCCCGCCGCCCGCGATGATCACTTCTGCCCGGATCATGATGATCTCCTTAACGTTGTTAGTCGAACGCTGTTAAGGATTACTCGAACTGTGTTAAGTTGTCAAGGAGGAATTTGGAGGGGTCATGAAAATCGACGCGAACCTGATCGCCCGCACTTCACTCGGCCTGCTCAACGACGTCGGGCTGGAAGGGCTCACCATGCGCGCGGTGGCCAAGGAGCTCGACATCAAGGCCCCCGCGCTGTACTGGCACGTGAAAGGCAAGCAGGAGCTGCTCGACGAGATGGCCGAGGTCATGTTCGTCGAGACGGTCGACGGCCTGGAGTCCCCCGCGAGAGGCGAGACCTGGGAGGACTGGCTGCTGGACACCACACGCCGGCTGCGCCGAGGCATGCTCCGCTACCGGGACGGCGCGCGCGTCTTCGCGGGCACCAACATCTCGCACCCGGCCATGTTCCGCACGACCGAGTTGACGCTGCGGACCCTGACCGACGCGGGGTTCTCCCCGCCCGAAGCGGCACGGGGTTTCCCGGTCCTCTTCCACTACACCGTCGGTTTCACCATCGAGGAACAGGCGCGCTTGGGCCACACCTACGCCGAGGAAAACCCCTACGCCAGAGGCATGCCGTCGTCGAACCTCGACGCCTCGCGCTACCCCCTGTCGGCGGCGACACTCGGGGAGATGTGGCGCGACAATCCGGACGAGACCTTCGACGACGGCGCCCGCACGATCATCGCCGGGCTGCGCTCACGCCTGTGAGCGCGCCCGGATCCGCCCCCGGGCCGAGCTGGAACGTGCGCCGGTACTCCGCCGGCGACACGCCTATCTGAAGGGAGAAGTGCCGCCGCAGATTGGCCGCCGTACCGAGGCCGCACATCCGCGCGACCGCGTCGACGGACAGCTTCGACGACTCCAGCAGCGACTGCGCGTAGGCGAGCCGCTGGTGCAGCAACCACTGGAGCGGCGTCGTGCCCGCCGACTCGTGCAGCCTCCGGAAGAAGGTGCGCGGGCTCATGTTCGCACGCTTGGCGAGGTCGTCGACGGTCAGCGGCCGGTCCAGGTTCGCGCTGGCCCAGTCGAGGACCGAGCCGAGCCCATCGTCGTCGGCGACGGGCATGGACAGCTCGATGAACTGCGCCTGCCCGCCCGCGCGATGCGGCGGGATCACCATCCGGCGAGCGAGCCGGTTGGCGATCCGCGCGCCGAGGTCGCGGCGGACCACGTGCAGACACAGGTCGAGCCCGGCCGTCATCCCCGCCCCGGTGAGGACGTCGCCCTCGTCGACGTAGAGCACGGAGTCGTCGATGACGACTTCGGGATGCCGCTGCCGCAGCTTGGCCGTGTGCTCCCAGTGGACGGTCGCCCGCCGCCCGTCGAGGATGCCCGCCGCGGCCAATGCGAAAGCCCCGTCGCACAACCCGACCATCCGCGCGCCTCGGGCATGCGCGGCCCGCAACGCCTCCACCAGCTCGGGCGCCACGTCGACCACACCGGTCACGCACGCCTGCGGCACCGACGGCACGATCACCGTGTCGGCGGCGACCAGGTCGTCGAGCCCGTGAGCGGGCGTCAGCGCGAAACCGTGGCCGAACTCGCGCTCGCGCGGCGAGGCGGCACAGAACTTCAGGTCGTACCAGGGGTCGGCCAGATCGGGCTGCGGCGAGCCGAAGATCGAGGCGACGATGCCGTACTCGTAGAGGTCCCAGGGCAGCAGATCGTCGTCCCCGAGGATGGCCATGGCGACGGTTCCCAAAGTCATGATCGAAGTGTGGCAGGAATTTTGCGCAAGCGGTCATTCCTGCCGCTGTTCGATCCTCTCCCGACGGCCGAAGCTTGGCTCATGACCGCTACCAGCACCTCCGCCACCGTCCTCGGCCTCGGCCGCATGGGTTCGGCCATCGCCGGCCTCTTCCTCGAAGGCGGCCGCACCGTCACCGTCTGGAACCGCAGCGACGGGAAGGCCGCCGAGCTCGTCACGGCAGGGGCCGTCGAGGCGAGCAGCGTCGCCGAAGCCGTCGCCGCCAGTCCCTTCGTGCTGACGATGCTGTTCGACGCCGAGGCGGTGCTGGCCACCCTCAAGCAGGCCGGACCGGCCTTGAAGGACAAGACGGTGCTGAACCTGTCCACCGGCCGCCCCGACGAAGCCCGCGCCATTGGCGCCTACGTCGAGGAACAGGGTGGCCGCTACCTCGACGGCGGCGTCTTCGGCGTCCCCCAGACGATCGGCACGAAGGAGTCGCTGACCATCTACAGCGGCTCCCCCGACGCCAAGGCGCAACACGCCGACCTCATCGCCCTGCTCGGCAGCACCAAGTACCTGGGCGCCGACCACGGTCTGGGCTCGCTGAACGACATGGCCGTCCTGGGCGGCATGTACGGCCTGTTCGCGGGCTTCTTCCAGGCCGTGGCGATGGTCGCCACCGAAGGCGCCACCGCCGGCGAGTTCACCAAGGAGCTGCTGCTCCCCTGGCTCCGCGAGACCGTCGAGCTGCTGCCGGCCCTCGCTGAAGAGATCGACGCCGGCGACTTCCCGGTCAGCTTCTCCGACCTCGACGTCAACCAGGCCGGCCTCGACAACATCCTCAAGACGAGCAGGGACCAGGGCGCCTCAACGGAGTTGCTGGAGCCCCTCGCCCGACTGTTCGCCGCCCAAGCCGAGAAGGGCCACGGCAAGAGCGGGTTCACTCGGGTGATCGAGGAACTGCGCTGACCCGAGCCCCGCCCGGCGCCCCACAGTGGGGCGCCGGGCGAGGCTGTCGGTGGTCGGAAGCAGAGGGCGCGGGCGTCACCAGGAGTTTCGAGCGCTCGGGCGCTTCCGGCGGAGGCTGTCGAGTACTTGGTCGAGCTTGTCGATCTGCGCCGTCCATCCGACCTTCGCGCGCAGCACGCCGAGTAGTTCCCGGCAGGGCCACACCGCGCCGCAGCAGCCGCAGCGAAGAACGAGGGCGAGGATCGGGAATCCCGCGAAGCGCACGATCCGCAGGCGTCGACGCCCGGGACGGTGATCGTCGACAATGGACTGTCGGCGTTCTTGTCGTTGCAATGCGAGTGCGAGGTGGAACTCGACAGGCGAGGCGGTGCCCGCTTGGGGCTTGTGCCGCCAGGGACGCGGGCCGGCGAGGGCGGAAACGGTCACGGCGCTCCCTCCCCGTCGGGATCAGGTTCGGGTTCGGTGTCGGCGGTGGCATCGGTGATGAGTCGTTGTTGTGCGGTTTCGAGGGCGTGGAGTCGTTCGAGCCAGTGGGTGTACATGGGGCAGGGGCCGGGGGTGTCGCAGGGATAGCAGTAGCCCGACCAGGGGTCGTGGAGGTGGGAGCGGAATTGGCGGTAGGCGTAGGCCATTTCGGCGGTGATCTGGGTTCGGATGTGGTGGTTGAGATGCGCGATCACGACGCGTCCTCCTCGCCCCAGCCGAGGTCGGCGAGCTTCCGGCGGAACCGCGAGTACCGGTATCGGTGCGGGAAGATCACCGCGACACTGCCGAGAAAGACGACCAGCGCGAGGAAGCAGGCGAGCAGCGTCCACGCCGCGACGGTCGGGAGCGGTGGGTCGGCGAGCACGATGGAATGGACCCACGCGGTGGGCGAAAGCCAGGCGAGGGCGTCGATGTAGACGACGCCGACGAGTTCGATGCCGAGAACGTAGGCGATTCCGACGGTGACGGCCTTGTGCGAGGTCGCGGCGAGGGCGATGCCGAGAACCGTGTAGACGAGCGTTGCCAAGAGAGTCGATGCGGCAACAGTCCACAGAAGATGGTCGACCCAACCCACTGCGATTGCCGTGGAAGTGAAGGCGGGAAGGGCGGCGAAGGCGAGTGTCAGTTTGCCGACGGGGACGAGCGGGACGGTGATGGGGAAGTTGTGGGTCCACCACTTGACGTCGCGCCAGATCTCGACGCGGCCGGCGGCGAGTTGGCGGGTGTCGTTCCAGGAGGCCCAGAAGGAGAGGAGGGGAATGTAGAGCGTGGAGGTCAGGAGAGTGGTGGGGGCGGGGTTTTCGGCGGTGGCGAGCGCGAACGCGATGAGGGCTGCCGAGGGGATGAGGTAGTGCGAGTCGAGGTCGCGCTGGCGGTGCATGGAGCGGCGGCGGTAGAGGGTCGTGGAGGTGATCATGCCCGCCTCCCGGGGGAGGCGTGGTCGGCGTGGTACACAGGGTATTGGTCGGGAACCCGCATTGCGGGCACCTCCGATCGTTCTGGACCGGGGCGGGACAGGTTTCTCAGGCCAAGCGGCCCGCCCCGGTCGTTTATCGAGGACGCGACATCGGTCGTGACCTCAAGAGATAACTCTAGGTCACTGATGCCACACAGGCATCATGACACGTGATCCGAATTGGGGCAAGTACTGATTGGGATAACATTGGGACATGGCCAAGAACCAGACTCTCTCCCTGCGTTCCCAATGGCTCGGTGAGCGTCTCCGAGCGGCACGAGTGCGATCGGGCTACAACCAGCAGCAGGCAGGCGAGTACCTCCGGCTGGAACTCTCGGCCATCAGCCGCTTCGAACGTGGCACGCAGCCGATCCGGCCCTCATACATCCGCGACCTGATCAGCTTCTACGGCATCGACAACGCCCGGGAACGTGATGCTCTCCTGCGCCTGTCAGAGGACTCGTGGAGAAAGGACTGGTGGGACGGCGATACGGACGGCCTGGAGACGGGCTTCATCGACTACACCTGGCTGGAGTCCCGTGCGACCCAGATCCGCGAGTTCAGTCCGATGATCGTCCCCGGCCTGCTCCAAACCGAGGACTACATCAAGGCCATCATGATGCACAGTCCCGGAGACCCCACCGCCGAGGAAGTGAAGCGCCTGGTCGAACTTCGGCTGACGCGCCAACGCATCCTCGAATCCGCGGAACCCACATCCCTCTCGGCGGTCATCGGCGAGGCAGCATTGCGGCGGGCGATCGGCGGCCCCGAGGTCCGCATTGGACAGTTGCGGCACCTCACGGCGCTACCCCCGCACATCAAGGTGCGGATTCTGCCGGACTCCGCGGGCTGGAGTCCTGACTGCAAGGGACCGTTCACGCACTTCGAGATGCCAGATCCCTACCCCGAGGTGGCGTACATCGAGAGCCTCGTGGATCGGACCTTCTTCGAGGAACCGTCCCGGGTTTCGGCGTTCCGCGCCGCGTACGCTGACGTTGCTCGGATCGCGTACAGCCCCGAGAAGTCCAGGGACTACATCCGTTCGCTCACCGAGGAGCTGACATGACTCCGCTCGCTTGGCGCAAAAGCTCCCGCAGCAACAGCGGGACAGGACAGTGCGTCGAGGTCGCCGCCTCGGGCCCGGAAGTCGCCGTCCGCGACAGCAAGGACAAGGCCGGCCCCGCCCTCACCTGCGACCGTGCGACTTGGGCCGGTTTCGTCTCGGGTCTCCGCTAGACGCCGAGGTCCCTGACCATTTCGGCGTGATCGGCGTCCGCTTTTGCCAAGTACTCGTCCAACTTCAGAAGCACGGCCGGGTCCTGCACGGCGATCTTCGTGATGATCAGAAACTGCGCCCGGACCTGCTCCTCCATCGAGAACTCGTCGAAGAAGCGTTCCTCACCGTTGATGGCACGCAGGAAGCCTTCGACTGCCCGGGGGTTGATCGGGTTCGGGTTGTTCCGGTAGTCGTACTCCATCTCTCGCACGAAGACCCGTATGTCCTCGACACCGAAGCTGCCGCCGAAGCGCTTGTCGAGCATCACCGACAGGAACGCCCCGAGGAAAAGGTGAAAGTCCGCCTGATCATCCGCGTGGATGGCGACCCGGATCGCATCGGCCCTGTCGTGCTCCGCGTGCAGGTACGCCCGAACGAACTCCTTGTACTCAGGCTTGGCCATGCTTCTCCTTCTTCTTACGTCGAAGTTGAGTAACGGCGTGGAACGTCATCACTACCACCACGCCGGCCTGGGTAACAGCGCCGACGGGATCGAACGCGGGAGCATGATCGGGGACGGCGGGATCCGGACCTGAGGGATGAACCACGCCAGGGTACGTCGAACCCGGCGGCGGTGGCTCGATCTCACGGTCCGTACGCTGGCTCGTCTTCGCCCAGGTTTCGACCTGCTTACGCATGTCCCCGGTGTTGCGCACCATCGCACGGGCGATCCGGCGCTTCCGGCTCATCTCGGAGTCACCGTCGTCGCTCCCGGCCAGCTCCTTCTCTAGGTCGCCGCTCTTCGGTTTGGGCGCCACCACCCGGTGCGGCCTGTCACCCAACGCCCCCTGCGATCCGTAGGCGCCGATTTGGTCCAAATAGGACTCGAATTCGTCAAGTCCCTTGTCGCGCCGCAGGATCGCCGCGTCAAGGGCTGCGACCACCTTGTCCAGCCGCTTAAGCGACGACTCGACGCTCTCGTTCGCACCGCCCGCGACGATTTCCCGCAACTCCGCCTGCGCCTCGGCATACCTGTCTCGGGCAGCCTGGAGTAGCCCGAACCCGTCACCCAGGGCCTCCAGCCCGGCCGACACCAGCCGCTGAAACTCCTCGAACGCCCCCATCCCCGCCACTCTAACCACAGTGGTCGAGCACCCAAATCCTCAACGTCAACACCACCGGTACACATTGGACAACTCCCGTGCCGGTTTATCCCCACTCCCCGTCACATCCCCGGCGGATGACCACCGGTCGCCGCCTCGGCTTCACGTCAACGCCGGACTCCTTCGGGGAACCGAGGTCGTCGAGGTGACGGCGCGCTCGAACCTGTCGGGCGAGGAGATGTGCTCGCCGTATCGCTCGCAACCCTCGCGGCCGGGAGGCTGCTCCTGGCGTGATCACACCCGAGTCGCATACCCCAGGTATGTGACCACCGGGGAGCCCTTCGGGTCGAGCACGAAGTCGACCAGCGGCGGGATCTCCGCGTCGGTGATCCGCCCCTTCCGGCGAGCCAGCACGGCCTTCAGCAGGTTGCGCGGGTCGCTCGGCTTGAAGCCGCAGACATCCCGGTTCCGCAGTCCGTTGCGTTCCATCGCCGCCGACAGTTCCGCCGGAGGCCGCAGCCGCGACGCCGAGTACCGCCCAGGCGGCATGATCCGGGTCGTCGGGATCCCCTGGAACGCGCCGAGGTACACCAGTCGCGAAGGGAGGGTGCGGTTGACGGTGTCGTACACCAGCACCCCGCCCGGGGCGAGCAGCCGTGCGGCATGGGCCAGCACCTGGTCAAGGCGCGAGGTGATCTCGAAGGTGTCGGCGTAGTAGATCAACGTGAACGCGCCGTCGGGCAGTCCCGGGTCCTCGGCGGGGGCGGTCACATAGGTCGCGGCGCTTGCCGGGTCGGCGGTGCGAGCCAGTGCGGTCGCCGACGGCGAGGGGTCGACGCCGGTCACGGCGAAGCCCCGCTCCGCCAAGCCCGTCGCGATCAACCCCCGGCCGCTGCCGACGACGAGCGCGGGACCCCCGTCGACGCCGACCTTCGCGAGGACTTCCGACAGGTAGCGCATGCGCACGTCGTGGAAGGCCAGGGCACGGATGTGGCGACCGTCGATGGCTTCGGCCGAGTCGAGTTCGATCCGCGGGGCGCTCATGGCCCCAAGCTACCAGGACAAGTTCCCTAAAGGAACCTGAGTAGGATCGAAACATGACCCGGACCCCGCTCGTCGACGTAGCCTGCTCCATCGCACGCGCCACCGACCTCTTCGGCGACGCGTGGACGGCACTGATCATGCGCGACGTGCTCGCCGGCGTCACCCGCTTCGACGACCTGGCTCGCGACCTCGGCATCTCGCGAAAGACCCTCGCGGCGAAGCTCGCGCGACTCCTCGACGAAGACGTCCTCACGCGCGAGACATACCAACAGCGCCCGGCCCGCGAGCACTACGTCGCCACGGAGAAGGGCAAGGAGCTCTACCCGGTACTGCTCGCGCTGATGAACTGGGGCGACCGCTGGTACGCGGGCGAAGCGGGTCCCCCGGCGCGCGTCCACCACCTCGACTGCCGCAGCGACACGGTGCCGGTGACCACCTGCGGGAACTGCGGCGAGGCGCTCACGTCGGACAACACGACCCAGCTGCCCGGGCCGGGCGGGCGGATCGGGCCGGGCACGCAGGTGCTGGGGCCGCTGATCGCGTCGCGGGCGGGAGCGCGCTCAGACGAGTGACAGCTCCCGGGCCTCCGCGACCAGGTCGAGCGCGAGCTGTTCGAGTGCGGCGGCGGGATCGGCGGCGTCGGCGAGCTTCTCTTCCCCGACCTCGATGAATATCGACGCCACGAAGACCTCGTCACGGAGCAGGAGGTTCACGTACCGCGTGCCATCCTCGACGCCGTCGTGGATCACCGCTTCATCCCAGATGGCGGGGTCGATCTCCAGCTTCCGCCACTGTGTTCCCTCGGCCTGCTGGCGGTAGTCGTCCTCGGCCGTCCCTCCAGCCTTATGGAGCGCGATCGCCAGGCCGACCACATCGCGCTCTGCCGAGGCCGCGTCTCCGTCGTACTGGCGATCGCACTCGAGAACACTGGCCTGAGCGCCGATCTGGTAGAAGTCGCGAGGAAGGCCGTCGAGGGGCGCAAGCTGCTCGAAGCCAGCCCAGTCCAGCTGGGAGCACAGGCCGTGCAAGAAGTGATAGCCCTGGTGTTGGCCGTACCCCGGGTCCGCCCATGTCTCGGACGGTCCGGGCGAGCTAGGGGCAGACGGGGTCGGCGAGGCGGTGCTGTCCTGGCCGGGCTTCGGCGTGCATCCGATAGCGGTGGTCACCAGAAGAGCCAGGCAGAGCACGGCCTTGACGACCGGCCGTCCCCTGGTGGCGGCGGGCGCCTCAGCCGTCACGATCCTGACTCCCGTCGCCGAGTGAAGACGTCGGTGAATATCGCCTGGTTGAGTCGCTGCTTGCGGCGCCGGCGTTCGCGCTGATCGGCACCGTCGGCGAGGAACGGCCGCGCGAAGACCTGTGCCGTCCGCACCGCGCGCGCCATGCAGACGACCAGCACGCCCACCACGACCGCGGCCATGGCCGACAACGCGAGGACGAGCGCACCACTCGGCCTGACCGGGGAGGAGACCGCGACGCCGACAACATATGTGGCAATGAGAACGAGCGCGCCGCCGGCAGCGAAGCCGTAGAAGAACCGGTGGTATCGCAGGACCTTCAGGTAAGCCTCCGACTCGCGAATCGCCTCAAGGTCGCGCCACGCGGGAGTCGTGTTCACGAAGGCCTCCACGGCGCGGTCAGTTCGCTCGAACTCGCCGCACCGGGATCGAACTTCAGCTCACCGATCCCGGAAACGTCGAGCGCGATGAGGTCGTCCAGCGCGCCCATGCCCATCACCGCTGCCTTGACGCGGTTGGTCTCCGCCGCCCATCCGGTGAAGATCGAGTACCCCGCTCCCACCGCACCCACCAGTCCGCCGATCACGGCACCGGGGACGGCACCGACTCCTGCGAACAGAGCGCCGACGCCCGCTCCGGTGACCCCGCCTCCGACCAGCCCCGTTCCGATCGCCATGAAGTCGTCGCCCATGGTCCGGGCCGCCTTCAAATCCTCGCGGATATATCGGGCGCACTCGACCTGAGCCGCCTCGCAGGCGCCGACGACGCCGCTGATGTAGTCCGAGCCGATGGTGAGCGCCACGTGTTCACCGATTCGGGAGACGAGGCTCAGATTCTCCGCAGCCGACGCATCACCGTGCACGTAGCGCGCCAGGGCCTGCCACCGCCCCTCGAAAGCCGAAGCCCCGTCCCCACGCCACTGCGCGATGAGCGCCTGGAATTCGCCGTGCTCGGCCGTGATCGGCCCATAGAAGTCCTTGGCCCCGTCGAGCGCCGTCATCTGAGCGCGCATGGCCTCGGTGTCGATGGAGGCGAGAGAGGCGATCAAGACGCTCGGCAGGGGGAGGCTCTCCGGCGCACCGAGATATGTGCACGCGATGTCATCGGCGAAGACGATGTCGTCGACATAGTTCTCGGCGGTGGTGCGCAAGTCGGCTCCGGTGTTCATGCCACCTCATCAGGCATGATGGTAGTTTCCGAGCTCGGCGGCCGATTCCCGGTCTTCCTCGTCGTATTCCCGAGCGACCTTTTCGAGCGCCTGTACGTAATAGAGCAACTCACGGGCCACCGAGCTCGCTTCGTTCCGGCGCCACTCCAAGGCACCGTTCCACGCGGCCATCAGCTCCCGCGACCATGGAGCCTCCTCCCCGCCGAACGAGGCCAAGCCCAGCTCCGTTCTGGTGATGATGTCCGCAATGGCCTGCACGCCCTGCGTCCTCGCGCCATCGCTGACACCTCGCGTTCGTTCGCAGAACTCGGCGAACCAGCGAAGCCTGTCCAGATCTGCCTTCACCCGGATCCACCCCGTTCGATCGTCAACGAGCGGCTGACCAGCCGATACTGCGCCTGCACCATCGCGGTCAATGCCTGGTTGTACGCGTCGGTGATCAGCGAGGCGAGTTCGTCTTCGGTGAGCCGGGCGAGAGCGCCCGGCCGGATGGCCAGATCCCGCAGGCGCAGGTCTCCGCCCACCTCCACGCGTACGGTTCCGCATGGGGAAGTCACGCTCACTCGACCTTCGGTGGCCTTCAGCGTCGCGTTCGCCAGCCTTTTCTGGAAGCCGGCGAGGGCCGACTCGACTTGGTCGTGATACTCACGGAGTGTTCTGGCCATGTCAGCGCTCGTTTCCGCGCACGAATCCAGCGGCGACCCGGGCCACGTCCTCGGCCTTGCGAATGGTTTCCACGAGGGTCAAAGCGAGGCTTTGTTCGTCGTGCCGGCGGAAGGCATGGTTTCGGAACTCGACGCGAGTGAGCGAACCTGTCGCCGTCATGTGCACCTTGACCGTGCCGTCTTCGGCATCGGTCTTGAAGAGGATCGCCGACATCTTTTCCACCGCGGTACCGAGGGGAGTTTCGGCCTCTAGGCCGAATGCGCGCAGCTCGGCGAATAAATCCAGGGCGTCGTCACGGACGTCGTCTGATCGATCGTCTGCCATTGCCTTCCCTCCCGACACGCACCATAGCCTCCGAACGCAAGGCGCCCGATGAATCGGAGCGATGAACCGCACCCGGCCTACTGGTTGATGCTCTCCGCGCCGAACTCGCTGCGCAGCAGGCGCTCGGCGCGTTCGGCGGCGGTGCCGATCGGGGTGCTGTCGCTGCCGGCGACGCTGCGGCGGAACTCGTCGGGGTCCCCGCCGAGGTCGTCCGGCGGAGGTTCCTCTGGCCAGGGCGGCTCGTCGGCGGCGCTGGGCCTGGCCGACGGGGTCTCGCGCCGGCTCGGGGTGGGGGGTGCGGTCGGTGCCTGCCGGGTGGGCTGGGGGGCGGGCGCCGCGGGTGGGGGTATGGGCGCGGCCGCCGGGGGCGGGGACGCGGGCCGGCGGGGGGCGGCCTGCGGGCCGGCGTCACCGACTTCGCAGCGGACCTTCCACTTGCCGCCCATGACCTCGGTGAGGGCCTCGACG
This sequence comes from Phytomonospora sp. NPDC050363, assembly GCF_040655735.1. Taxonomy (NCBI): domain Bacteria; kingdom Bacillati; phylum Actinomycetota; class Actinomycetes; order Micromonosporales; family Micromonosporaceae; genus Phytomonospora; species Phytomonospora sp. NPDC050363. The sequence goes on along the minus strand of NZ_JBFAKK010000002.1, from coordinate 21,666 downwards.
AAGATGTCGAGGGACTGGCCGTTGCCCATGGCCGTGGCGTGGAAGGCGTGCTTGAAGACGAGGACGATGGTGTCGCCGTCGACGTCGCGGACGGTCGCCTCCATCAGGTACGCGCCGACGGTGCGCTTGCGGCGCTTGACGGCGTCCTTGATGGCGTCCCACGAGCGGCGCACGGCCGCGGCGTCGGGCCTGCCCGTGGCGGGCGGCGCCGACGGGGTGGGGGGCTCGGGCGGCGTCGGCGGTTGCGCGGGGGCGGTGGCCGACGGCTGCGACACAGGGGCGGCCGAGGTGGGCGGGGCCGCCGGCGGGTAGGCGGGCGGTTGCGCCGGGGAGGTGGGGGGCGTCGGAGGGCTCACGCCGACGCGGGGAGGGCCGCTCGGCACGCCTGTGTCCACAGAGTTATCCACAACCGGCCGGTTATCCACAGGGTCTGTGGACGGGGCTTGGCCCTCAGGTGCCTGGCCAGGTTGCATTGAGTGCGGACGGTGGGCCCCCTGGGAGGGTGAGCCCTGGGTGGACGGCGTGTCGGAGGGAGAAGCTGTGGAAGCTGAAGTAGCGGCGGGCGGGGTCGGCTGCGAGGCCGTCACCTGCGGCTCGGGGCGCGGCGCGGGGCTCGGCGGCTCGACCGTGATGGGCTTTCCCTTCGCTGCCTGCGCGGCAGCGAATGCGGCGTCCTTCGCCGACAGACCCGGCGAACCGGCGCTCGCGGCGGGCCCGGCCGAAACCGCGCCGCCCCCAGCGCCTCCGCCGGAGACCACGAGACCGTCGGCGACGCGTCGTTCGAGCTGGTCGATGCGTTGCAGCAGCCCGGCCGCCGAGTCGTCGACCGCGGGCAGGATCGCCTTGGCGCACACGAGTTCGAGAATCAGCCGTCCGGCGGTCGTGCCGCGCATGAGCAGCAGACCGTCGTGCACGATCTCGGCCATCCGCGACAGCGACGCCGGGCCCAGGCGCAGCGCCTGCCCCGTCATGCGTTCGAGCTGGTCGGCGGGCACGTCGATGAGACCGCTGCCGGCGGCGTCGGGGACCTGGTTGAGCACGATCAGGTCGCGAAGACGCTCCAGCAGGTCGGCGGCGAAGCGTCGCGGATCATGTCCGGCCTCGACGACGCGGTCGATGACCTGCATGACCCCGGCCCCGTCGACGGCGGCGAGCGCGTCGCACATCTCGTCGATCAGGTTGACGTCGGTGACGCCGAGCAGGCCGATGGCGCGCTGGTAGGTGACGCCTTCGGGTCCGGCGCCGGCGATGAGCTGGTCGAGGACCGAGAGCGTGTCGCGGGCCGAGCCGCCGCCCGCGCGCACGACCAGCGGGTACACGGCCTGTTCGACCTGGACGCCTTCGCGCGTGGCGAGCTCTTCGAGGTAGCCGCGCAGGGTCGCCGGGGGGATGAGACGGAAGGGGTAGTGGTGTGTGCGGGACTTGATGGTCGGGAGGACCTTGTCGGGCTCGGTCGTCGCGAACACGAACATGACGTACGAGGGGGGTTCTTCGACGAGCTTGAGGAGCGCGTTGAACCCGGCCGACGAGACCATGTGCGCCTCGTCGATGACGTAGACCTTGTACTTCGACTGGACGGGCGCGAAGACGGCGCGTTCGCGCAGCTCGCGGGCGTCGTCGACGCCTCCGTGGGAGGCGGCGTCGATCTCGATGACGTCGACGGAACCGTTGCCGTCGGGGCCGAGGGCGACGCAGGAGTCGCACACGCCGCACGGGTCGGGAGTGGGGCCCTGGGCGCAGTTGACCGAGCGGGCGAGGATGCGGGCCGAAGTCGTCTTTCCGCAGCCGCGAGGGCCGGAGAAGAGGTAGGCGTGGTTCAGGCGGTCGTTGCGCAGCGCCTGCATCAGGGGCTCGGTGACGTGCTCCTGGCCGATGAGTTCCCCGAAGGACTGCGGCCGGTATTTGCGGTAGAGCGCCAGGGCCACGTGGGTCTCCTTCGACGACTTCGAAACGAAGGGCCCCTCGCGCACCCGACAGAGCTTGCTTATCCTTGCTGCCTTCCGGCCCTGGGGAGGTTCACAAGATGACGCCGCACGAGGGGCTTCGCCAGCGTACCGCACGCGGTGGGCGGTCTTGAAGCGCGTCGCGGGAGTCGCGGGTGTGGGCTGGGTCATGGCCGGGTCGCAGGGGGTGTAACTGCCTTCGAGGCGGGCGCGGTGCTCATGTATCCTCCTCCACGGAGGATTCGCCTAGAGGCCTATGGCGCTCGCTTGGAAAGCGGGTTGGGTTCACGCCCTCACGAGTTCGAATCTCGTATCCTCCGCCGGCGATAAGGCGCCTGCCCTGCGGTAACGCGGAGCAGGCGCCTTCGTTGTACGTGCGCTTGGCCGAACGTTCGGTCCATCCGTTTTGGCTTCTTGACCCACGTTTTAGCTGCTCAGACCACCTGGCTTCGCTCTTTGGGAAGACCCGACGGAAGGCGTGTGAGCGCCGGGAACCCTAAGGTGGCCGGATGCGCAGCTTCTTCATGGTCGGCGGCGAATGCTGGTCGGGCAACACGCGTTTCGAGCACATCGGGCTCCACGGAGACCGCCGCGAGACGGAGGCGGCCGTCGCCGAGCTCATCCGCTCGGGCGGCTTCGACCTGGCGCCCGGCTGCGGCCAGACTCTCGTCCTGCGGGTCTACGTCTCCGGCGACATGGTCGCCGAGCACGACCTGTTCCCGCGCCTCCGTCTGCACATCCCCGACTTCGCCGAACTGAGCTTCGACGCCGAGCACTCACCGGTGAACGTCGTGCCGGCCCCCGACGGTGACGCCGAGGACGTCCACGACGCTGAACTGCTGCTGGACCTGGCCGCCGAGGCGTTGACCGAACGCGCCGCCGACGTCGGCGTCGGTCTCGACTGGCCATGGCCCGGCACCCTGCTGCCGCCGGTCCTGGCCCACGGTGACAGCGCGGAGGTGGACGGGCGGCGGCTGCCGTACGGGGTGACCGAGACGTTTGGCTGACGCCGCGGGTCCCGACGCCACCGACGCACCGGCCGCGTGACCGAACGAGAACGGCGGCCGGCCCGAAAGCCGACCGCCGTCACTTCAGCGCAGGTCAGTGGTCGTTGACGACCGTGTGCGTGACCTCTCCGATGGGGTTCGAGCCGGACTTGTAGAGGTACATCCGGAACTTGATCGAGGTCTCCGGCAGGTTGTGGAAGGCGATGCCGTCGTCGGCGTTGGCGGTCTGCACGTCACCGGCGCCCGAGGCCTGGAGCGAGTACAGGAACTGACCGGTGCCGGCCATGTAGACGAACAGGCGCGCGCCCCACCCGTCGGCGTCGAAGTCGGTGAACCAGATGTAGTCGCCGTGCTCCCGGAAGCACAGGCGTCCGCCCTGGTCGACCGAGCCGACCGAGTCCGACTCGTCGGTGTACCAGATGTGGTCGCAGTCGGCGGCCTGTGCGGGGGACGCCGCGACGAGGGTTCCGGCGGTGGCGACGACGACCACCGCGAGGGCGGTGAGCAGCTTCTTGACGAACATGAAGTGGACCTCTCAAGGGGGGATGGATCCGGACCGGCGGGGAACGGACAAATGCGGAGGGAGCAGTCCGGCCGGTCGATGCATGATCTTGCCAGACGAAACCGCCGCTGTCTCCATTCCGGATCACCGGCCGGGGAACGGGTCCGGCACAGGTTGCTCCACATAGGACGGATTGCTAGGGTCCCGGCAGGCATAACCCGCAACTCGGCCAGAACAGCAGGAACCTGTGCGTTCCCGACGAGAAGGAGCGCTGCATGGGGCCCCGGTACCCGGTCGATCCCACCCCAATCGCGACTCAGGGGGCGCCCCGCCCGCCGCGCGTCTGGATCGCCTTCCTCACCACGGCCGCGGTCCTGGTGACCCTCCTCGTCACCGTCGCGGTCTGGCACCCCTGGGCCGCCACCGCCACGTTCACCGACGGCCCCGCGAGCGAACTCGGCGGCGCTCCCGCCGTGCGGCTCGCCTACACCTACCTCGACGCCACCGGCCTGGAGACCAACGGCTCCTTCACCGTGACGTCCGACGGGTACGCCACCGGGACCGTCACCGACCCCGGCCAGGGAACGGCGACCTTCATGGCCACCCCCGACGGGTCTGCCGTCTACGGCGACGCCGACTGGTGGCTGCGGCGCGCGCCCGCCCAGGTCGCCGAGCTGCGCGACCGCTGGGTGCGCCCGGACGCCGGCGTGGCGTTCCCCTTCGAGCCGGCCGCGGCGCTGAAGCCGTCGTCGATCGCCGCTCTGGTGTCCGCGGTCGCCGCCGGCGGCGAAGCGGCCGAGGACGACGACGCCCCTGTTCTCACCATCACGTCGGGCGCGTGGACGCTCCTGCTGAGCGAGACGACACCGCGGCACGTCGTCTCCCTGTCAGGCCCCATCGAGTCCGGCCGCATCACACCGGCGACCGGCGGCGCGGCGCCCATCGTCCCCCTCGGGCTCGCCGACGGCCCCGGCGCCACCTACCGCGACGTCGACACCGACGGCAGCGGCCACATCGTCATGTCCCCCGAACCCGAGGACAAGGGGCCCGCCGACACGACGCGGTCCGACGCGTCGGCCACCATGTCGGGCCGGGGCCCGGCGCCCTCGGCGGCCCCCGCCCCCGACAGCGCGTCCGGCCCACCGCCTGCCCAGGCGGACCTGCCGCCGCAGCGCCCGGCCTTCGAGGTCACCTACGACCTCGGCTCGGGCCCGTGCATCACGAGGACGTGCAGCTGGTCGGTGGTCGTCGCCAACAACGGCGCCGTCGCGGGCCGCGTGTTCGTGACCCTCGTGGAGCGGCCGGGCTCCACCCACGGCCCCTTCGACCTCGGCGTCATCGAACCCGGCGCGTCGGCGCCCTCGCCGACCGTGAGCCACCCCAACCAGGCGATCGGCACCGGAGGCTCGGTGCGGATCTCCATGGAGGCCGAGCTCTTCAGCCCCGACGTCGACGCCGACCAGAAGAAACTGAACAACGTCTACAAGAAGGGCGTGCCGGGCGCCAACGTGTGGGAGGTCCTCGCCCGAGTGGGCGAGCACACCGCCGACGTGCTCGACATCATGAACGCCATGCTCGACGCCGGAGCGCAGCCCGCGAAGGTGCCCGAGGCGCTCGACAACGCCATCGACTGGGGAATGCTGCCGCACCTCGTCGCCCTCCAGAACGCCGGTTCCCGGGCCCAGGTGTGGCAGGCGCTCGCCGCTAAGCTCAGCGCGGGCGCCAACGAGGACCAGCTGCGCGGTTACCTGCGCGAACTCCACCACGCGATCGACGAACTGAACGTGGCCCCCGACCGCACGGTCACGCTCGATACGCCCGTGCGGGAGGACGGGCGGCTGAAGGTGACCGACGTGGTGAGCGCACCGGGCGGGAGCGGCGGCGAGAAGCGGTGCTACCAGGTGAAGTCGGTGACCAATCAGGCGATCATCCAGCACCTGGACAAGGCGGTCGACCAGTTGAACGGGGAGAGCGTCACCGGCGGCTCGGACCCGACCCACGAGGAGGCCCTCAACGGCTGCACCGCCTTGGTGCGCATGTTCGTCGAGGCCTCCTCGCCGTACTGGAACCGCGACCAGGAAGGGCTGGTGGACTTCCTGCAGAAGCGCCGCGGCGACATCAGGATGTGCTCGACGCCGGACGCACGCTTCGACGGGCTGGTCATCACGACGGGGAAAGGGACGTTCACGCTGACCCGGGACGACATCTGCGGCTGACCGGCCAACTTCACCCCGCACTGTTCCCTCGCGCCCTTGATCGCCCGTAGAATGCGGTGCGAGGGGAGTATTTCCTCGGGTCCGACCGGTCAGTACGGCCACCCATGTGGCCTCGGCGGGCCGTCCCTGCGGGGGCGAAAGAGACCTCGAACGACAACGTTCGTGGAGGTCTCGTGCCCTTTTCCGCGTCAGCCGACGCTGCCTTGACGCAGTCGATCGGCTCCCCATGGCTCTGGGCGGCGAGCGTCGCCGTGCTGATCGCCCTCCTGGTCGTCGACTTCATCGTCACCCGCAAGCCGCACGAAGTGTCGATGCGCGAGGCCACCGGCTGGTCGATCTTCTACCTGACGCTGCCGCTGCTGTTCGGCCTCGCGCTGTGGCCCGCCTTCAGCGGCGGGGTGTCGATGGAGTTCCTGACCGGCTTCGTCGTCGAGAAGTCCCTGTCGGTCGACAACCTGTTCGTGTTCATGCTGATCATGGGCGCCTTCGCGGTGCCGGCGAAGCTCCAGCAGCGGGTGCTGCTGTTCGGCATCGTCGGCGCGCTGGCGCTGCGGGCGGTGTTCATCGCGCTCGGCGCGGCGATGCTGGAGGCGGGAACCTGGGCGTTCCTCGTCTTCGGCGGCATCCTGCTCGTCACGGCCGTGAAGATCCTCCGCGACGCCGTCGGCGGATCTGAGCGGGAACGCGACATGAGCGACATGCGGTCGGTCAGGCTCCTGCGACGGGTGCTCCCCGTCACCGACGACTACCGCGGGACGCGCATGTTCGCGCGCGAGAACGGCCGCCGGGCGCTCACGCCGCTGGCCGTGGTGGTCTTCGCCGTGTTCGCCACCGACATCGTGTTCGCCGTCGACTCGGTCCCGGCCGTCTACGGCATCACCGCCGATCCGTACCTGGTGTTCATGACCAACGCGTTCGCGCTGCTCGGACTGCGCGCGCTGTACTTCCTGCTGGACTCGGCGCTGACGAAACTGCGCCACCTCAACCACGGCCTGGCGATCATCCTCGCCTTCATCGGCGTGAAGCTCGTGCTGCACTGGGCGCACACCGTGTGGCCGGCGGTGCCGGACATCCCGACGCCGATCTCGCTGGGCGTGATCGTCCTGGTGCTGGCGACGGTCACGGTGACGAGCCTGCGGTCCAACTCGCGCGAGGAGAAGCGCGAGCAGGAGCGTGAGCGCGTCGCGGGCGGGAGCCCACCATGATGCGAATGCTGCTCGAAGCGCTGGTCTGGGTGCTCGCCGTCGTCGGTCTCGCGATCACCTGCATCTCGCTTCTTCCTCCGCCGCGACGGTGACGGTGACGGCCTCTGCGCGTCCGCTCAGGGCGCGCAGAGGCCGACGTCGCGCGGATGTGCCCGGCATCGGTGCCGGAATGCCGCGTGAAATCCCTGGAAATCAGGGCGAAAGCCACTAACTTCAGCCCATGCGTCGCCGAAAGCTGCTCGCCGGTCTGGCCCTCACACCAATCGCCGCGGTTCACGCCGCCCCCACCCCTGCGGGTGCCGTCGAGGCCCTCGCCGGCGACCTGACCCGCCGCGACCTCGCCGAGGGTGGCGCGTCCATCGCCGGCGCCGGGCGGGAGGCGGTTCGGTGGGCGTTGAGCCTCGGCGGCGGTGACCGGCGGCTCGACCACGCCGTCGCCGTCCTCGCCGACCGGGTCGCCTCGGCCCTCGGGGACGCCGGGCTTGCTGATCCGCGGGAACAGCACCGGCTGCTCGACGCGGCGGAGCGCGTGGCGGTCGCTCCTGAGCTGCGGGCGCACATCCGGCTGGATCGCGCATCCGTGCTCGACGCGTGCGGCGACCACGCCGGTGCGGCACGACATGCGGAAGACGCCCTCACGGGGCGATTGCCGGCCGTACAGGCGGCGAACCTGCGCGCGGGCGCCTCGCGCTACCGCGAACGCGCCGGGGACACCGATGCGGCCGTGGCGCATGTCGAGGCGGCGGAGCGGTTGTGGGCGGCGGCGGATCCGGGCGACGTGCCGGCGTGGGCGGTGCCGGTGCTCGGCGACGCGGGGCATGTTCCCGGCGTGATCGGGAGGGCGTGGCTGGTGCTGGGGCGGTATCGGCGGGCGGAGGAGTGGCTCGGCGAGGCGGCGGGCGCGTTCGGGGCGGGGCGGGTGCGGGGAAGGGCGGCGTGCCTGGCGCGGCGGGCGCACGCGCGGCTGGCGCTGGGGAACTTGGGCGGGTGCGACGAGGACCTGGGGGAGGCGGGCGTGCTGGCGGCGGGGCTCGGGTCGGCGGGGGTGGCCGAGGCGCTGGGGAGGGTGCGGCGGTTGCGGGGGGTGCGGCGGTAGGTGCCGGCTGCGGCGCGCACGCGGGCGATCCGGGCTCGCGTTCGCCGTGTTCTGCGGCCCCGATGCGACTCGCTCTCAGCCCCACGCGGGCGATCCGGCTCACTCTCAGCCCTGGGGCCTCCCGGCCTCCTCCCTACGTCCGACGGTAGAGGACCTTCACGCACAGGTGGCGAACGCGAGCGCCGTTCGCTGTGGATAACCACCCGCCTGTGGATAACCGACAATCTGCGGGCAACCACCCGGCCAACCCTCATCTTCTGGACATACGTCCCTCCCCCTCCCACCCTTCACCCGAGGCCCCTGTTGCCCCGGCGCCATACGGTTGCCGCATGGACAGGATCGTGCGTCCGCTCGGTGAGGACCCCGCCGCGGCCACCTACGAGGCCGCCGACGCCACCGGCCGCCGGCTCATCTACACCGTCGGCACCCGCCCGGCGGCCGACCGCGACGGCTACAACGCGTGGGCGCGGGCGGTCATCGAGATCAGCGCGCACCCGAACCTCATCGACGTCACACTCGGCGGTGTGGGCGCCGACGGGAGGCCCTTCCTGGTGTCGGCGACGGCCGAGCGGACGCTCTCCGAACTCCTCACCACGGCCACACCGCCCGCGGCCGACGTCGTGCTCCACGTCGTCGTCCGGGTGGCGGGCGCCCTGGAAGCGCTGCACGCTAGAGGCTTGCGGCACGGCGCGGTGTGTCCGTCCACGGTGCTCCTCGACGGCGACGGCGTGGTGCGCCTCGCGGGCCTCGACACCCGCGCGCCGGAGATGGCCGCGCCGGTGACCCCGGGCGTCTTCACACCGCCGGAGGGACAGCAGGGCCCACCGTCCGATGTGTACGCACTGGCCGCGACGGCCTACGTGTCCCTCGGCGGCACGATCCCCTACGCCTCGGCGCCGGTGGAGGACCTGCCGGGCATTCCGGTGCAGGTCACCGCAACGCTGCGGGCGGCGATGCATCCCGACCCGAAGGCGCGGCCCGGCGTCGGCCTGCTCCGCGACTCGCTGGCGGCCGTGGTGATGCCCGCCGCCGCGATCGAGCGGATGGAGGCCGAGCGCGTCGGCGCGCAGGTCCGGGCCGTCAACGACACGGTCGTGTCGATCAACCTGGCGATGTCCGGGGCGGCCGCGACCGGGATCGCCGCCACGGCGGGCATCCTGGCCGGCAAAGCCGCCCCGATCGCGCTCGCGCAGGCGACCGGGCCGGGGACGGCGGCGGTGACCGCCGCGAAGGGCACCGGCGTGGCACTGGTGTGGAAAGTCGGACTGGGCGTCACGGCGGCGGCCGTGGCCGCCGGTGCTGCGGTGGTCGGCGTGCAGGTCGCCAATGACACCGGCGTCGCCGCACCCCCCGTCGTGCGGCTCGACGAGCCGCCGATCAAGGGCGTCGACTTCACCTCGATCTCCTTCATCGAGCCCAACGGCCGCGCCGACGCCGTCCAGCTCCAGAACGGCACCTACGAGGCCAAGCACGACAACGTCTTCGACGACTACAGCTGGACCATCACCCACGACCCGGTCTACGCCGACCTCGACGGCGACAAGGACCTCGACGCCGTGCTGGTCATGGACCTGTCCGGCTACGAGTACGGCGCGCCCTTCTTCATGGCCTGGATCTGGGAGGACGGCAAGGCCGTCCAGGTCCCCAACACCGGCGAGGGCCTGTGCCACGTCGACGACGTCCACGTCGCCGACGGCAAGGTCGAGGCCACCACGCGCGGCACGTCGGCGGCCTCCGGCTGCTACGCCGTCACCGAGGACGAGATGACCACCGAGACCTACACCATCGGCGTCCACAAGGGATTCCTCGCGCAGACCGCCCCTGTACTCGGTTCGCCCGACCGCTGCAACAGCCTCGACCCGGCCTCCATGTCGGAGGTCCTCGAACCGGTCACACCGCACCTGGCGCCCAGTGCCGACTCACCGGTCATCGAAGGCGATTTTCCGTCGATCTCCTACAACCCCGGGGAGCTCATCAACTCCGACGGCTGGGTCAACGCGAGACTCACGTATGCGGACGAAAGCGTCGCGTGCGGGTGGATCGAGCTGGCTGTCTAGTGGCGTTCGACGGATAACGTTGCGCGATGGACGGCTTCCAGATCATCCGCTGGCTGAGCAGTGATGACTCCGCCGCGGTCTACGAGGCCGCCGGGCCGGGCGGGCGTCGGCTCATCTACACCGTCGGCCACCGGCCCGTCGAGCCCGGCGGGGAGTTCTCGGCGTGGGCGCAGCGGCTGCGCGGGGTGCGGCATCCGCACCTGGTCGCGGTGGCCGCCGCCGGGCTGACCGACGACTCGCGGCCCTATGTCCTGTGCGGGACGGGATCGACCACTCTCGCCGAGCGCCTGGTGCGCACTCCGCCGAGTGTCACCGAGGTCGTGCGGACGACGACCGCGATCGCCGACGCCCTCGACACCGCGCACGCGGCGGGCCTGCGGCACGGCACGATCTGTCCGTCCACAGTGGTCTACGCCGTCGACGGAACGCCGATGCTGACCGGTTTCGACATGTGCGCGCCCTCGCTGGTCAAGACCGCGCGGCCGGGCCTGTACACGGTGCCCGAGCTCGATCCGGGATATCCCGCCGACATATACGCGCTCGCCGCGACGGCGTACGTCGCGCTCGGGGGGACGCTGCCGTACGTCGGCGACCCGACCGACCCGGCGCTGCGCCGTCGCGGGATCACCGAACTGCCGGGTGTTCCGCCGGAGCTGACCGGGATGCTGCGCACGGCGCTCAATCCCGACCCGTCGGCGCGGCCGAGCGCGGCGCTCCTGCGCGACGCGCTGTCCACGGTGGACATCGCGGAGTCGCCGCCGACCGTCGCGCTGCCCGTCACCGTCGTCGGCTCCGACGTACGCGCGGCGAACAAGGGCGTCGCCCCCATCAACGAGGCCGTGACAGGTACGCAGCCGAGGATCCCGCGCGAGAAGCGGCCGCCGATGCCCGCCGGCGTGGCACCCCTGCCGTCGACGGGCGCGAAGCCGAAGAGGACCTACAGCGGACGGGTGCTCGTCGTCTTCATCGTGCTCCTGGTGCTCGCCGGCGGGCTCGGCGGCGCCTGGATGCTGCGGGACGAGTTCGCCGACGCCACCGAGGACCGCTCCGCCGAGATCGAGCGCGTCGACTTCGACGCCGTGGAGTTCACCGTCCCCTACGACGCCGCCCGCGAGGTGAAACTCAAGGGAGGCACGGGAACGGGCGTCGGCTCGGGCGAGGGCGCGCCGACGGAGACCTGGACCCTGGTCACCGGCCCGGTGTTCGCCGACGGCAACCACAACGGCGACCAGGACACCGCCGCGATCCACCTGACCGTCACCACCGAGAACGGCACCCGCGCCTACGTGCTGGTCTTCTACTGGAGCGACGGGCTGCGGCAGGCCGGCCAGGTCGTCAACGGGATCTGCGAGGTCAGGGACATGCGGCCCTCCGGTCCCTCGTTCGAGCTGGAACTGGTCTCGGCCAACCCCTTCGTCAACTGCGAGGCCGTCAAGGAGTCCGACCGCAGGTACGAGACCATCGGCGTCCAGATGTCCGGTGGACTGCTGATCCAGGCCGGGCCGCACATCGGCGCCGCCTCACGCTGCGAACCGACACCCGGCGTGGAGACCGAGGACCACGGCGCCGACACGATCGTCCGGGTGGCCCCGACAAGCGAAGCCATGGAGGTCGGCGACGGCATCGAATCGGTAACGGTATTCCGTCCCGAGACCGCCGGAACGGTCGAATGGCTCCTGGCGTACGTCTCACGATCCGACGGCACGGCCACCTGCGGATGGGTGGCCGCCGCCGACGTCGCCTGACACCGCACCGCGAAAGCCCACCATGAACCGCCCGAGGAGAACCCGGCGCCTATGACAGCCACGCAGACACCGCTCGCACCGACCGCCGGATCGGCACGAGTCGGGGATCCCAGGAAGTCCATCCGGGTGGACCCTTGTCACTGGGAACACTTCGCCCGCCTCGCTCCCGGCCGACCCCACGGTCGTCCGAGGGTGGATCCCCCCTGGCACGATCGCGTGAGAACACCGAAGAGAACGAGGGCAACGCCATGACCACGCCTGCGTCCCCACTCCATTCCGACGACACCGCGGCGAGCTATCCCACCAGCGGTCCGGACGCCTCGCCGGCGATGCAGATCGTCGGCCACCAGTTCGTCGACCAGGCGTCCTTCGGCGGTTGGGCCGGCCTGGTGCGGCAGCTGTCCTCGCACCCCAACATCGCCACCGTCTTCCACGCCGGAGTCGGCCCGGACGGCAGACCGTCCATTGTGGTCGACGCCGGTGGCAGCACACTGGCCGAACGCCTCTGCCAGATGGGTCCGCTCGCCGTCGGCGAGGCCGTCACCAACGCCTCCCTGCTGGCCCAGGCGCTCGACACGCTGCACCAGAACGGACTGCGGCACGGCGCGGTATCCCCCTCGACGGTGCTGTTCAACGGTTTCGGGCACCCGCAGCTCGCCGGGCTCGACGGTCAGGCGCCCGGGATGGGCCTGCACTCGGTGAACTCGCGGTTCAACCCGCTCGACTCCGCGCCCGGCCCGGCCGCCGACGTCTACGCGCTCGCCGCGACCAGCTACGTCGCGCTCGGCGGGCAGCTCCCCTACGCCTCCGACCCGTACAACCCGGGCCTGCGCAACCAGTCGGTGCTCGACCTACCGGGCGTTCCGCAGCAGGTCACCGGGATCCTGCGGGCGGCGCTGAACCCCGACCCGAACGGGCGCCCCAGTGCCGCACAGCTGCACGCCGAGCTGTCGACGATCGACCTGCCGCACGTCCCCAACGCCGCGCCCGCGCTGCATCCCGAGGCCGTCGGCATCGCCGTGCGCCCGGTCACGCAGGGCGTCGTCGAGATCAACAACGCCGGTGCCGCCGCCCGGCCGGTGTCCGGCGCGCCCGCGCCCTACCCGACTTCGGGAGTGCCGGCGCAGTACCCGACCTCGGGCGTCCCGGCGCAGTACCCGACCTCCGGCGCGCCGATGTACCCCGTGACCGGTCCCCCCGCGCAGCAGTTCCAGCAGCCCTGGGGGCCCCAGCCGCCGCCGCAGAAGAAGTCGAACGCGGCGATGATCTTCGTGGTCGGCGCCATCGCGCTCGTCGTCGTGGCCGCCGTCATCATCGTCGCCGTCAACGCCTTCAGCAAGGAGGAGACGGCCGACCCCGACCCCGTGCCGTCGGAGCCGGTGATCGACGAGGGCATCACGACCATCGACCTGGAGAACGCCGAGGTCTCGCTCCTCCAGGCGCCCGGCAGCCTCAGCAACGGCGAGACCGGCCTGTACAAGATGACCTCGACGCCCGTCTACGCCGACATCGACGCCGACAACGACCTCGACGCCGCCGCCGTCATCCAGAACGAGGGCGACTCGTCGGAGGACATCGACCCGTGGGAGTTCGTGCACGTCTGGCTGTACGACCCGGCCGGCAAGCGCGCCGAGCCCGTCGAGTGGGAGGCGACCTGGCAGTGGACGTGCAGCGAGCTGCCGAACCTGGAGGTCGCGGCGAGCTCCTCGACGCCGGGGCAGTTCGAGATCACCCGCTCCGACTCGAACTTCTGCAACGACGGCTTCAACCCCAGTGAGACCGTGCACGTCGAGATGCACGACGACGAGATCGTGCAGAACGACGACGGTCACCTCAGTGCCGTCGTGAACTGCCGCGACGACGTCAACTCCACCGGCCTGGAGACCGAGGACGTGACCGGGAAGGCGCAGCCGCTGTTCCACCCGGAGGCGTCGTCGAACGTGGTGGCGCAAGACAGCGAGTTCACGAAGATGGTCGTGTACTACAGCGAGGGCACCAGCACCGACATCAACAACGGGTACGCCTACGGCGTGATCACTTTCACCGACGGGAAGCTCGGCTGCGGCTGGGTGCCCTGGGACGTGGTGGTCTGACGCGCGATTTCGCCGCCCGTCGCCCCTGGGGGTGGCGGGCGGCGCCGTCGTTCAGGCCATTTGTGCGGCGAGTTCGCGCATGTGCGTGATGACCGCCTCGGCGCCGGCGTCGGTGAGCGCGCGGGCTTTGCCGGGGCGGTTGGCGTAGCCGACTGCGGCGGTGCCGGCGGCGCGGGCGGCCCGCACGTCGGTGGCCGAGTCGCCGGCCATGACGGCTTCGCGCGCGTGCTCGCCCAGTACTGCGAGGGCGGCGCGGATGGGAGCCGGGTCGGGCTTCATGCGTTCGGGAGCGGCGTAGGGCCTGCCCACGATGGCGGCGATGTCCTCGCGCAGGCCGGCGAGGGTGAGGTAGCCGTCGCGTGCGTTCACGCGCCCTCCCTCACGGCCAAAGCAGAGCGCCGCGCCCTTGTGGGGGCGCGGCGCTCACGTGCTGGCGGTGGCGGTGGGATTTGAACCCACGGACGGCTTGCACCGTCACACGCTTTCGAGGCGTGCTCCTTCGGCCACTCGGACACGCCACCGTCGACGAGGCTACCTGACGGCCTCGGCGTTTCGCACGCCGGTATCGGCTCACCGCCGACACCCCCGTTGACCGGCGGCGCTAGCCTCATCTCCATGAGCGTGACCCCTCCCCCACCCGGCGGCATGCCGTGGGACCCGACACAGGGCGCACCGACGTCGCACCAGCCCCCGCCGACTCCCGTGCACGGCCAGCAGCCGTTCGGCCCGGCCGAGCACGGCTGGTCACCGCTCCCCCCGCTGCCTCCGACGCCACCGCAGCAGGGCGGCCCGAAGAAGCGCGGCCCGTGGCCGATCATCGGGATCGTCGCGGCGGCCGTCGTCGTCCTCGGCGTATCGGTGTACTTCGGCCTCGACTACATCAACAAGGACGAGGAGGACCCCGGCGCGCTCAACCCGGGCCCCTCGTCGAGCGCGACCGAGCAGCCGGCGGGCGGGATCGAGGCGGTCGACTTCAAGAACGCCGCCGTCTACGCCAAGGGCGACCTGGTCGCCTTCGCCGACGGGAAGTTCGAGGACTTCACCCTCAAGGGGGACCCCGTGTTCGCCGACATCGACGGTGACGGGGACAAGGACGCCGCCGCCGTGGTCGACATCGCCGGCGAGAAGCCGTGGTCGCAGGTCCTGCTGTGGGTGTGGGACGGGACGGCCGCTCAGCCGATCGCCTTCGAGGCGAGCTGGCAGTGGGCGTGCGACCCGCTGACGCCGATGGCGGTCGCGGCGGGCGAGGGCGGCTTCGCGCTGACCCGATCGACGGCGAACGTGTGCGGCGGCGACCCGGCGACCGAGACGATCACGGTCGGGATGCACGAGGCCTTCCCGGTCGAGGTGATGGGCGCGCACCACTCGGCGACGACGCGCTGCCGCGTGGTCCCGGCGGGTTCGACGGAGATCACCGACGTGACGGGCAAGGCCGAACCGGTCGTCCTGAACGCCGAGGGCGCGCCGAAGCTGGCCGAGACGGCCGACTACAGCAAGCTGGAGGTCCACCACCGGCCCTCCCCCGACGCCACGCTCGACAACGGCTACGCGATCGCGACGATCACGTGGGCCGACGGCGGGACCGGTTGCGGCTGGGTGCCGTGGTCGGCGGTGACGGGCTGACCCGAAGGGCCCTTGCCGCTGCTCGCTAATGTCACGGACATGAGCGATACGCCCATTTTCCGCGACGAGACCGCATCCGTGTACGCGGCGGCCGCGCCGGGCGGCGGTCCGGCGGTGATGGTCGTGGGTTCGGCGCCGGTCGCGGCCTCGCGCTTCGATCCGTGGGCGGCGGCGCTGCTGTCGGTGTCGCCGCTGCCGGGCGTCGCGACGGTCTTCCAGGCCGCTCGGGAGCCCGACGGGCGGCCGATGATCGTCGTCGACGCCAGTGGGGTGACGCTCGCCGAGCGGCTCGTCGCGCAGGGACCGCTGCCGGTCGCGGAGGTGCACACGGCGGGTGTGGCGCTGGCCGCGACGCTCGCGCAGGTGCACGGCACGGGCCTGTGGCATGGCGCGGTGTGCCCCTCGACGGTCGTCTTCGCCGACACCGTCCGCCTCGCGGGGTTCGACGCGTGCGCGCCGGGTATGGCCAAGGCGCCCGAGCCGAGCCGTTTCACGGCGCCCGAAGGGATGCAGGGACCGGCCGGGGACGTCTACGCGCTGGCCGCGACGCTCTACCTCGCGCTCGGCGGGCAGCTCGGCGGCTACGTCGGCGACATCTACGACGTTCCGCCGCCGCTGACGGCAGCCTTGCGCGCGGCCCTGTCGCCCGACGTGGCGCAGCGGCCCACCGCGCAGCAGCTGTTCCATACCCTGTCGAGCGTCGGCGCGACCGAGAACACGCAGCCGGCCGTGCCGATGGATCCCGCGCTCGTCGGCGCGCCGGTCCGCCCGGTCAACCAGACCGTCGTGTCGATCAACCTCGCGATCTCCGGCGCCGCCGTGACGGGCATGGCCGCCGCCGCGGGCGTCATCGTCGGCCACAACGCGTCCGGGGCGCTGTCGGCGCTGGCCGGCGGTACCGGCGCGAAAGCGGCCGCCGCCAAGGGCTTCATGGGCTTGAGCGCCCTGAAGATCGGCGCCTTCGCCACCGGCGCGGCCGTCATCGCCGCCGGCGCCATCGTCGCCGTCAACGTCCTCGACGACGAGGCCGCCGGCCCCGGCCCGCTGGTCACCGCGATCCAGCAGTTCGACTTCGCCAACACGACCTTCTTCGACACCGAACGCGGCTTCGACGCGCAGCTCACCGGCGGCAAGAGCCCCGACTTCAACTACAACGACCCCGACCACGGCTACCGGCTCGCCGACGACCCGATCGTCTACGCCGACGCCGACGGGGACAACGACCTCGACGCGATGACCGTGCTGATCCTGGAGAACGGCAACGGCTACTGGCGTGCGGCCTACGTCTGGCTCTGGGAGGGCGACAAGGCCGTGCAGCTCCCGTACGCCCTCGCCGACGGCGCGCGCTGCGACGACGACTTCGACCCGCCGACGGCCGTCGAGAACGGCTTCCGGATCGTCCGGAAGATCACCGAGTCGACGATCAGCTGCGCGGAGGTGATCCACACCGACGACCCGGTCGTCATCGGTGTGAAGCACGGTTTCCCCGTCGCGATCGAGCCGACCTACGGCGCGGCCCAGTCCTGCCTGCCGTCGGAGTACGAGGACGTCCGGGAGATCTTCAACTACGAGCCGCTGATCGCGCCCGCCGAGGGCGCGCCGACCGTTGACACTCCCGACAGGTTCAAGCGGCTCGAACTGGTCTACACCACCTGGCAGGAAGACGAACCGCCCGAGTGGCTGCGGGTCCGCATGACCCGCAACGACGACACGGTCAGCTGCGGCTGGGTGCCCAACAACGGCCTCGACGACTGAGCACGAGGAGCGCCATGGAAACGCCGATCCACTCCGACGAGACCGCCGACGTCTACGCCGGGCCCGGTCCCGTGCTGCGCATCGTGGGCCGCCATCCCGTCGCCGCCGAGGACTTCGACCCGTGGGCGGCCGCGCTTCTCGACGCCGCGAGGGAGTCCGGGATCGCCGACGTCCGGCACGCCGCCCGCGAGGCCGACGGACGCGCGATGCTCGTCGTGGACGCCTCCTCCGCGACGCTCGCCGAGTACCTGGTCGACCACGGCCCGGTCACCTGGCCCGCCGCCGTCATCATCGCCGAGGCGGTCGCCGACGGGCTGGCCGCGGCGCACGCGCGCGGTCTCACGCACGGCGCCGTGTGTCCGTCCACAGTGATCTACGACTCGCAGGTGGCGCTGGGCGGTTTCGACACGTGCGCGCCCGGCCTGGCAAGGCCGATGTCGGTGCCCAATCCCTTCGCGCCGAACGACTTCGGGCCAGCCGCCGACGTGTTCGCGCTGGCGTCCACTGTGTACCGGGCGCTCGGCGGGCGGCCCGGCCCCGTCGCCGACATCCCCGGCATCGACGCGTCGTTCACCGAACTCCTGCGCTCGGCCACCGCCCCCGAGCCGTCCGCCCGGCCGACCGCCGCGCAGTTCCGCGACGCCCTCACCCTCCCCGCCCGCCCGATGCCCGGCGCCCCGCCGATCCCGCTCGCCGCCGCGCTCGTCGGCGCCGACGTGCGCCCCCTCAACGACGCCGTCGTGTCCATCAACCTGGCCGTCGCGGGCGCCGCCGCCACCGGCATGGCAGCCACCGCCGGCATCATCGCGGGGCAGAACGCCGCCGGGGCGCTGTCGGCGCTCACCACCGGAAGCGGCGCCAAGGCCGCCGCCGCGAAAGGCCTCATCGGCACGGCCGCGCTGAAGATCGGCGCCACCGCCGTCGGCGTCGCGGTGATCGCCGGGGGCGTCGTCGTCGGCGTGAACGCCTTCAACGGCAGCGGCGGGCAGGCCTCTCCGCAGATCCAGGAGCCCGGGCCGCCCAGCGAGGACATCAAGGCCCACGACTGGGCCAACGCGACCTACGTGGGCTTCGAGGGCACGGACGCGAGCACGACGCTCGTCGGCGGCGAGGCCGACCGCTACGACGAGATCTCCTTCACCGAACTGGCCGCCGAGCCCGTCTACGCCGACCTCGACGGCGACAACGACCTCGACGCCGTCACCATGCTCGTCACCCACGGCGGCAACGCCGAGCCCGCCTGGATGCAGATCTGGCTGTGGGAGGACGGCGGGCCCGTGCAGATCCCCGGGACGGTCATCTCCCGCGTCCACTGTGGAGACTTCTTTGAAGACCCCGTCGTCGTCGACGGCGCCATAGAGATCAAGAGCTTCGCCCGCGTCGGCTACGCCGGAGGCTGCGCCGGCGCTCCGGAGGACTTCGAGGAGGCGACCTTGCTCGTCGAGGTCCAGGGCGGCTACCCCGTCGCCACCGCCCCGGCCTTCGGCTCCGTCCACCGCTGCTCCCTCATGGCCGACGACGTGCCGAGGCCCGTCACCGCCGGGACCACCGCGCTCGTGTGGCCCGTCGACGGCGCCCCGAAGGTCGGCGACCCGGGCGAGTTCACCGAGGTCATGGCCGTGTACCGCGACACCGGGCTGGGCTGGTCGGTGGTGCGGATGACGCGCGCCGACGGGTCCGTCTCGTGTGGCTGGGTTCCGGCGTCGGCCGTCGGGGAGTGATGGCAAGATCCGGGGGATGAGCAACCACATCGGCGCAAAGCCCGGCGAGATCGCCGAGACCGTACTGATGCCCGGCGACCCGCTGCGGGCCAAGTGGATCGCCGAGACATTCCTCGACGACGCGGTCTGCTACTCCACCGTGCGCAACATGTTCGGCTTCACCGGCTCCTACCAGGGCCACCGCGTGTCGATCCAGGGCTCGGGCATGGGCATGCCCTCGGCGTCGATCTACACCCACGAACTGCTCGCCGAGTACGGCGTGAAGACCGTCGTGCGCGTCGGCAGCGCCGGGTCGATCCAGGACGACGTGAACCTGCGCGACGTCGTCGCCGGCATCGGCGCGGCCACCGACTCGTCGATGAACGTCAACCGCTTCGCCGGGCAGCTGTCCTACGCGCCCGTCGCCGACTACGGGCTGCTCAGCGCGTCCGTGGCCGTCGCCGCCGAGAAGGGCGCGGCCATCCGGGTCGGGCAGATCCTGTCCAGCGACGTGTTCTACGGCGACTCCCTCGACACCTACAAGAAGGCCGCCGAGTACGGCTGCCTCGCGGTGGAGATGGAGGCGGCGGCGCTGTACACCCTCGCCGCGAAGTTCAAGGCGCGCGCGCTGACGCTGGTGACGATCTCCGACCACATCTTCCGCGAGGAGGCCATGCCCGCGCAGGAGCGCGAGCGGACCTTCGCCGACATGGTGGAGATCGCGCTGGGGGCGGTCATCCGGTAGGCGTTTCGGCTGGTGGGGCCCGGCGGGAGCCGGGCCTTTCGCGTGTGCGGGGAGGGGTGGCGGCTAGATCGAAAATGTCGGACCCGGTCGGTAACTTCATCGTGACCGGATCGCCCGTCCGATGCCCAGTCCGAGGAGTCGCCATGCCCTCCGCCCGACTCACATTCCTCTCCGCGCTGGTGCTCGCCGGGGCCGTCTCGGCCTTCGCGGCGGGGCCCGCACAAGCCGCCGCGCCGCCACCCGGCGCGTGGGGTCTCGACCGCGTCGACCAGGAGGAGCCGCCGCTCGACGGCGTCTACGCCCCGCCCAACGGCGCGCCCGACGTCACCGTCTATGTGATCGGCGAGGGGGTCTCGACCGCGCACGAGGAGTTCGGCGGCCGCGCGTCCGTCGGCGTCTCGCTGGTGTCGGGGGCCTGCACCGAGTCGTCGACCGGCACCGCCGGCGTGATCGGCGGCGAGGCCTACGGCGTCGCCAAGGACGTGACGCTGGCGTCGGTCCGCGTGTCCGGCTGCGCCGGTGTGCCCGCGCGGACCGTGGAAGGCGTCGAGTGGGTCACCGCCTGGGGCGAGTGCGTCGACCTGTACGCGCCGGGCGCTCAGATCACCGCGGCCGCGCCGGGAGGGAGTCAAGCGACGGGGACGGTGGCGTCCGCGTCGGCGGCGGCCGGGCACACGGCGGGCGTCGCGGCGATGTACTTGCAGACCTCGCCGGGGGCGACGCCGGCGCAGGTCGGCGCGGCCCTCGTCGAGGGCGCGGTGGCGACCTGGTCCGAGCCGCACCCGGGTTCGCCGGACGGACTGCTGAACACCGGCTTCCTTCCGGGTTCGCCCGAAGGCGACTTCGCCGTGGCGATCGACGGTCCGGCCGAGGTGACGATCCACGCCGGTGAGTCGTTCACGCTTCCGGTGACGACGTCGCCGGTCTCCGGGGACCCGCAGCGGCTGACGCTGATGCCCCCGAGGCCCTTCGGTGGCGGCACGACGAACGTGACGCCGTCCGAGCTCGCCGTCGGCGAGTCGGCGGTGCTGACGGTGACCACGCCGCCGGATGCGTTTCCGGGGACGAGGGAGATGAGGGTGAGCGGGCGCGGGACCCGCGACGGGATCGTCAGGGTGGCGACGATCGTGCTCACGGTGCTTCCCGTCGACGGCGTGTGCGTGGTCGAGGGGGCGCCGTCGGCACTGGCCGATCCGGGCGTCACGGACCTGGCCGTCACCGTCGACGGGTGTTTGAGGGCGCCGAACGGGAGATGGGTGCTGCGGGTGACCGACCGCTCGGCCGGTGACGCGGGTTCGCTCACGGGCTGGCGGCTGGGGCTGTGACTCCGCCCGGGCCGGCCGCGCGCTCAGGCGGCCGGTTCGGGACGGTCGCGAAAGAACCCCCGCAACAGCCCCGCGCACTCCTCCTCGCGCACACCCGCCCACACTTCCGGGCGGTGGTTGAGGCGGCGGTCGCGCACGACGTCCCACAGCGAGCCGACCGCGCCGGTCTTGGGCTCCCAGGCGCCGAAGACGACCGTCGCCACGCGCGCGAGGACGAGCGCGCCCGCGCACATCGTGCACGGCTCCAGGGTGACGACGAGGGTGCAGCCTTCGAGGCGCCAGCCGTCGCCGTGTACGCGGGCGGCCGCGCGCAGGGCGAGGATCTCGGCGTGCCCGGTGGGGTCGCCGGTGGCCTCGCGGTTGTTCGCCGCGGCCGCCAGCTCCTCGCCGCCGGGGCCGTAGACGACCGCGCCCACCGGCACGTCGGCCGGGTCGGCGCCGGCCGCGACGTCGAGCGCGCGGCCCATCCAGTCGTCGAAACGCGTGATCACGCCTTCGAGGGTAGGCGCAGAGGCGTCCGGTGGGTCGCCGCGGCACCCGCGACGGCCCACCGGACGCTCCCTAGATCGTTGATGGGTTAATGGTCGTAGGCGATGAGGGAGCGTTTGACGGGTGCGCCTGTGTTCCAGTTGTGCCAGATGGCGGTGTTGAGGG